>NZ_AZUI01000001.1:3080000-3380336 GCF_000526995.1 Lacrimispora indolis DSM 755
AAATGGAAAGAGCCTAAACCGGTATGCGTGCATACCGGGGTTACGGACTGCAATAAGTGAGACGATTTGTTACCAGAACGGTCCTGGAAAGACCGGCCATAGAAAGTGAAAGCCTTGTATGGGAAAGCAATAGTCAGCGGGCAGGATCCAAAGTACCACGAGACACGAGAAACCTTGTGGGAATTCGGGGGGACCACCCCCCAAGGCTAAATACTACTTAGTGACCGATAGCGCATAGTACTGTGAAGGAAAGGTGAAAAGGACCCCGGGAGGGGAGTGAAAGAGAACCTGAAACCCTGTGTTTACAAGCTGTGGAACCACATTTTAAGTGGAACCGCGTACTTTTTGTAGAACGGTCCGGCGAGTTACCGTTACTGGCAAGGTTAAGCACTTAAGGTGCGGAGCCGAAGGGAAACCAAGTCTTAATAGGGCGAATGAGTCAGTAAAGGTAGACCCGAAACCGGGTGATCTACCCATGTCCAGGTTGAAGTTTCCGTAAAAGGAAATGGAGGACCGAACGCACATCCGTTGAAAAGGGTGGCGATGAGGTGTGGGTAGGGGAGAAATTCCAATCGAACCCGGAGATAGCTGGTTCTCCTCGAAATAGCTTTAGGGCTAGCCTCGTATTAGTCTGCCGGAGGTAGAGCACTGAATTTCCTAGGGGGCGTCAAAGCTTACCAAAGAATATCAAACTCCGAATGCCGGTCAGATGATGTACGGGAGTCAGACTGCACGAGATAAGTTGGGCAGTCAAAAGGGAAAGAGCCCAGACCACCAGCTAAGGTCCCAAAGTGCGTGTTAAGTGGAAAAGGATGTGGGATTTCAGAGACAACTAGGATGTTGGCTTAGAAGCAGCCACACATTCAAAGAGTGCGTAATAGCTCACTAGTCGAGAGGTCCTGCGCCGAAAATGTCCGGGGCTAAAACACGACACCGAAGCTGTGGAATGTGTATTCATACACATTGGTAGAGGAGCATTCTTAACGCACAGAAGCATTACCGTAAGGAGATGTGGAGTGTTAAGAAGAGAGAATGCCGGAATGAGTAGCGAGATGGAGGTGAGAATCCTCCAGGCCGAATATCTAAGGTTTCCAGAGTAAAGCTGATCTGCTCTGGGTAAGTCGGGGCCTAAGGCGAGGTCGAAAGACGTAGTCGATGGACAACAGGTTGAAATTCCTGTACCGCATATCATCAGAACTGTGGGGACACAGAACCGAGGAAGAACCCGGGAATGAAAAGACCGGGGCAAGCATTTTACTGGCTGAGATGGAAAATCCGCTCAGCAACAGGAAGGTGTGACGCGTACCGAACACAAGTAGGGAAGTCTTCGTAGGGGCTGTCAAGAAAAGCCGCTATTGTGTGATATGTGCCCGTACCGTAAACCGACACAGGTGGATGAGGAGAGAATCCTAAGGCCGGCGGGAGAAGCATTGTTAAGGAACTCGGCAAAATGACCCCGTAACTTCGGGATAAGGGGTGCCTGAGAAATCAGGCCGCAGAGAATAGGCTCAAGCAACTGTTTAGCAAAAACACAGGTCTATGCAAAACCGAAAGGTGAGGTATATGGGCTGACGCCTGCCCGGTGCTGGAAGGTTACGAGGAGGGGTTAGCGGCAACGCGAAGCTCTGAATTTAAGCCCCAGTAAACGGCGGCCGTAACTATAACGGTCCTAAGGTAGCGAAATTCCTTGTCGGGTAAGTTCCGACCCGCACGAAAGGCGTAATGATTTGAGCGCTGTCTCGACAATGCACCCGGTGAAATTGAAGTACCAGTGAAGATGCTGGTTACCTGCGCCAGGACGGAAAGACCCCATGGAGCTTTACTCCAGCTTGATACTGGGATTCGGTACTGCATGTACAGGATAGGTGGGAGGCAGTGAAGATAGGACGCCAGTCTTATCAGAGCCGATGTTGGGATACCACCCTTGCGGTATTGGGTTTCTAACCTGCAGCCATGACCTGGCTGGGGGACAATGTCAGGCGGGGAGTTTGACTGGGGCGGTCGCCTCCGAAAGGGTATCGGAGGCGCTCAAAGGTTCCCTCAGAATGGACGGAAACCATTCGAAGAGTGCAAAGGCATAAGGGAGCTTGACTGCGACACCGACGGGTGGAGCAGGTAGGAAACTAGGACTTAGTGATCCGGTGGTATAAAGTGGGATTGCCATCGCTCAACGGATAAAAGCTACCCTGGGGATAACAGGCTTATCACTCCCAAGAGTTCACATCGACGGAGTGGTTTGGCACCTCGATGTCGGCTCATCGCATCCTGGGGCTGTAGTAGGTCCCAAGGGTTGGGCTGTTCGCCCATTAAAGCGGTACGCGAGCTGGGTTCAGAACGTCGTGAGACAGTTCGGTCCCTATCCGGCGTGGGCGTAGGATATTTGAGAGGAGCTGTCCTTAGTACGAGAGGACCGGGATGGACTGACCTCTGGTGTATCTGTTGGTGATCAACACCATGGCAGAGTAGCCAAGTCGGGAAGGGATAAACGCTGAAGGCATCTAAGCGTGAAGCCCCCCTCAAGATGAGATATCCCATCGCAAGAGTAAGACCCCTTGAAGACGACGAGGTAGATAGGGCAGAGGTGGAAGCATGGCAACATGTGCAGCTGACTGTCACTAATAGGTCGAGGGCTTAACCAGGTTGGTTTAGGTAAGAGGAAAGAACGGATGAAGATAGATATGTAACAATGTGTGGTTTTGAGGGTATATGCCTCAAAAGAGAAAAGTTAAAAAGAGATAAGCGCGAGTGGCTCAGTTGGTGGAGTACGACCTTGCCAAGGTCGGGGTCGCGGGTTCGAGTCCCGTCTCGCGCTTTTTTTATTTGTAGCGGAAACCTAGGATTTATCAGGATTTCCGCTATTTTTGCGTGTTTTCAGGCTGTAGACAGCTTAGGTACATTATTAGCGTTTTGATTGCTAGAAAAGGTTTTTCTTACCGTATATCTGGACTTCTTGGAGAGCCCCTAACGTTCTGCATACTTTTCCAAAACATAGGCGATCTGCCTTGATGTAATCCGGTTATCATTTCTCATAAAATTAAAATTGCTTTGGCAGTCAATCTTTTTCAGAATATCAATTGCCTTTCGTACTAGGGCAACGAATCAATCCCGGTTTGTTTTGGTAAACTCCACGACCTCATTGAAATTGTAAAGAGTTATCTTTTTCTTTTACAGTTTGTTTTTTTGTGCAAATTATCAATAGATTCATATAACAGTATGGATATTCAAATATTAGTGTGATAAAATAATTTTATTATTTGATTTGAAATCTAATTATAGCAATATTATAAAGTTTAAAGGGGTGAATTTCATGGAAATAGATCACATTTATATATGTACAGAAAAGAATGCCCCTGCAGGAGATTTATTAGTAGAGTTCGGATTATTGGAAGGTTCATCAAATACACATCCAGGGCAAGGAACAGCTAATAGAAGATTTTATTTTCACAATTTAATGTTAGAACTTCTATGGGTAGAGGATAGTGAAGAAGTGCAGAATGAACGCACCAAACCAATGAGGCTCTTTGAACGTTGTGAGTTAGAAGAAAATGTAAATTCACCATTTGGCATGGCATTTCGACCTACTACTGATAAAAATGAAATATTACCATTTCAAGTATGGAATTACCATCCAATATATCTGCCAGATTTTCTGAAAATTCAGGTAGCTGATAACACACCATTGAGTGAACCAATGTATTTTTATCTTTCTTTTGCTAAGAGGCAGGATAGTGTTTCTGATGAAAAGAAAGAACCGATGGAACATAATGTACCTTTAAGAGAAATAACATCAATAAAAATATTTGTAAATCAAGATATTGCATTATCGAGTACAGCTGATGTTCTTAATAAAATTCAGAACATTGCAGTTATTAAGAGTCAGGAACATCTCCTTGAGCTAGAGTTTGATAATGGACAGTCAAATCAATTAAGAGATTTTAGACCTGGTTTGCCATTGATTTTTAGGTGGTAATAAACTTCCCATTATGAATAGATAGTTATCCGAAGTAATGCACCAAAAAAGCAGATACCGTTAACTTTGATATCTGCTTTTAATTGTGCCAGTAACTGGTGCATTACTTTGGATAATTGTATAGCACGAAACTGCGGTTGCCAGTAACCTATGGGGATTGAATAGGAAACTTTGCCCTTAAAGTAAATATTTAAATGGAAGTAAAACAGAAATGATAAAAGTTTGCTTTGTAATCACAGAATTATAAGGTAAAATAAGCATAGTTCCCCCTTTCCCCCATTATTATATAACCGGGGATAACTGAATCATTAAATTGAAACATGTCAGGTTGGGTTATAAGCATATCGGTTAAGCTTTGCACTGTTGCAACAAGGGCAAAGAAAAGCTTTTTTGCCAATCAGTTTTTCAATGAGTTCAGTGGTGGACAAAACAGTTTTTTCTGTGATCGGTGTATTGGTTAAAGTCTTACAAATTTTCAACTTTTTTGTTTTATTACGATTACCAAGAATTCCAAAATGACGGATTTTCATGAAACCGCTAGGTAATACATGCAAAAGGAATCTTCGTATGAATTCTTCGGCAGGAATGGTCATGATTTTCCAATTGTTTTTGTCTTTGTAGTCACGCCATTTGAAAGATACATTACCATCCTTAGAATCTAGAATACGGTTATTCGAGATTGCAACGCGATGAGTGTACCGGCCTAAGTATTCAACAACAGTTGCAGCTGTTTTGAAAGGCGGCTTGCAGTAGACCACCCATTCCTGGTTGTAAATAGGAGTCAAGAAATTCTCGAATTCTGGCAGGAATTCCAGATGCTTGATTTGACCGTGAAATACCAATGCACTATCATAGAAAGCTTGTTTTAATAAAGATAGAAACTTTCCACGAAATTTTCTTGATACTATTTTGACTGGTAGAAAGAACTTTTTCTTTGATGGAATCCATTGCATGAGTTTATTGATTCCCCCGCCAGGAACAATACAATGAATATGAGGATGAAACATCAAATTTTGTCCCCAGGTGTGTAGGATTCCAGTAAATCCGGTTTGTGCTCCAAGATATTTTTTATCTGAAGATAATTCAGCCAGAGTTTCTGAAACTGCTTTGAATAGGATGTTGTAACAAACTTTTCTATTTTGCAGAATAACATGATGAAGTGTGTGTGGGAGAGTCATGACTACATGAAAGTACCCAATATTTAATAGATTATATTTCTGATGATCAATCCATTTTTCTTTAGTCAAGGTTTGGCATTTGGGGCAATGGCGGTTCTTGCATGAATTGTACGATATTTGTTGATGACCGCAATCGTCGCACACAGTGACATGTCCGCCCAAACAGGAAGTACGGCATTTCGTTAAGGCATGCATGACCTTCTGTTGTGTGTAAGAAATGGAATGATTCTGGCAGTAATCCTTTCCGTGCTTGATTAGGATATCTTGAATTTCTGGCATTTATTGAACCTCCGATTTTAGAAACAGGGTATCAAGAGGACTGGTAAGGTTTTCTTCAAAGTTACTTAGGTGTAGATAACGGGCAGTGGACTTGATATTGGTGTGTCCGAGTAGATTTTTTATCTGGCAGAGGTCTGTTCCATTTTCAAGAAGATGCGTGGCAAAACAATGCCGTAATGTGTGAATCGTTGCGGGTTTATGGACTCCTGATTGACGGAGAGCTTTTCTAAAAATATCTCCAGCGGCTCTGGTTGTCATTTTGTTTTTAGAACGATTAAGGAAAAGATAATGGTCAGAATGTTTCGGCTTATAGGCATACCAATACTGTGTAAGAATATCTAGATTTGTCTTTGAAAGAAGAGTAAAACGATCCCTTTTTCCTTTTCCCTGACGAATTAGAATACGCATAGAGGAAGCATAAATATCACTTGTTTTTAGATTGATAATTTCAGAAACACGGAGTCCAGCACCATAGATTGTCATCAGCATAGTTTTATCCCGGAGAGAATCCGCTGCATCTAAGATCCTTTGAACTTCCTGCATGGTAAGTACGGTGGGATAAGTATAAACATGCTTGTGATGTGGGATATCATAGAAATTGAGATGACGATGGAGTATGGCACCAAAGAGAAAGCGTAGGGCACTGTTATATCCATTTACGCTAGCTGCGGAAAGCTTTTTAACATTCAATAAATAGATTAGAAATGCACGTATGTCTTGTTCCGTAAGTTCTTCTAGTGGGCGATCGGCATAGAGCATGAATGATTTAGCCCGAATTATATATTCTTCTTGTGTATGGGGGCTAAATCCGCGGAGATAAATTTCTTCCTCAAGTTTTTGTAGAATTTCTTCATTTGTCATTATAAATGACCTCCTTTAAAATAGTTTAAGATTATATTTTAAAGGTTTACCGTGTGTAAATAAAGTGATAAAATGTAAAAAAGGAAAGAATTACCTAAAGCAAGAGAACCACTGCGCTAGCAGTTTAGTGCTATATTTATTTAGCAAATAGAATACAAGAGAAGAAAAGGATACATAGGTATCTGCAGGAAGGAAAAACAATGATACGAGCAGTAGTTTTTGACATGTTTGAAACGTTAATTACGCACTATAATAGTCCTCAATATTTTGGAGTACAGATGGCAGAGGATGCAGGAATTCCAGAAGATAAATTTCAGGCACTTTGGCGTCCGACTGAACTGGAACGTACTATAGGGAAGTTAACACTGGAGGAAGTATTGGAAATAATTCTTAGAGAGAATCATTGTTACTCCGAATCACTTTTAAAGAAAATTGTAGAAAAACGGATAGCGGCAAAAGAAGAGTGTTTCAGGCATTTACATTCTGAAATTATTCCAATGCTTTCAACATTGAAAAAAGAGGGGCTTCTCATTGGACTAATAAGTAACTGCTTTTCTGAGGAAGCTTACGTAATCCGAAGAAGCAAACTATTTCCATATTTTGAAGCTGTTTATCTTTCCTATGAACAAAAGATTCAAAAGCCAGAAGAGGAGATTTTTAAAAGATGTATGGATAGTTTATCTGTGAAGGCAGAGCAATGTATATATGTTGGAGATGGAGGCAGCAATGAGCTGGAAACTGCTAGAAAGCTTGGGATGAAGGCGGTCCAAGCAGCTTGGTATTTAAAAGAAGGAACAACACAGCCTTCAAAACGAAAGCATGACTTCATACAGATGGAAAAACCGCTGGATGTGTTGAATTACGTGGATATGTAGGTTAGCAAACGGACTGCACATTATATTTATAAAAGGTTATTAAAAATGTAAAAAAATAAAACTGATGAATAAAAACTTATGGTGATAAAAATATGATAATTATTAGATATGTGCAGGAAGAAGATAAGGATTTCTGGTTTAAATTAGATAAGCACTTACCTCAAAGTGAATTTGAAAAGAAAATCAGAGATAAAATGGGATATGTACTGTTAGAGAATAATATCCCTACTGGTTTATTAAGGTATAATCTGTTTTGGGACAATATCCCTTTTTGTACAATGCTTTATATTCAACGAGAGTATCAGCATAAGGGATATGGCAGTAAACTTGTGAAATTTTGGGAAGAAAATATGAAGGCAGCAGGATATGAATTAATTATGACTTCAACTCAAGTAGATGAAGATGCACAGCATTTCTATAGAAAAATAGGGTATCATGATTCAGGAGGATTGATTATTGATGTCCCCAATTTTAAACAGCCTATGGAAATATTTTTCGTAAAGGTAATTTAATAAACTTCAACATGTAAAACAATTTATTATAAACTAACTGATGCTAAAATGAGGAGAAAAATGAACGGACAAAATAGAGCTGATGTTAAAATAGGTGCAACAGTAAAAATTGTATTGAAATCTGACCAAAGAACCGGAAAACTAACAGAGGGAATCGTTGGAAAAATACTAACGAACAGTAGCTTTCACCCTCATGGTATCAAAGTAATGTTAACGAATGGACAAGTGGGTAGAGTCCAGGAAATATTATGATTTAAGGCCCATTATGTTTATTTAAGGAATATTATATTAACAAGGAAAAGGTGACTTGTTCAAGTGTTTCCGTTTTTTAGAATGACTAGAATTTTTTTAAGGGTAGCGATGTTCCTGCGGAAACCTTAATTTATAAGGACTTTCGCTTTTTTTGTCTTTCAGGCTGTAGACCGCTGAAGACAGGAAGTAGTTACAAAGATTTTAAAATAAATACATTTACTTGTAATATTTTAAGGATTAGGTATAATATAATAAAGAAAGGCAATCGCCACAGGGTGGTTGGCTAATTAGTAAAGCAAAGACCTTCCCGACTGGCCAAAGTACAGGGAAGGTCTTTTGCATTTAGCGACATGTCATAATGACGAATGTCAGCAGTGCTAGAAGGAACATACCAAAAGACATTATGTCCTTAAAGTCAAAATTCTTCATGAGCAACACCTCCATTCTATGTAGAATCGAGGCCTACCACCCTATACACGATTGCCAGCAGTTTGTACCTGCCAGTATAATTATATGTTCCAGCTTGTAAATATACTAATAAAAAATGAAAATATCTGAAAAATCCCTCCTTAACAAAGTCATTGTCTGAGAGGGATTCTTAGTTTATAAATAAAATTTTCTGAAAATGATGCTAAAAGCTCTGATAGTCCTTTGCTTTGCCTTACCTGGCTTTTCTTAAAAAATTTTTGATATGTGAATGTTGCGGAAACAGACAGAACAACGGCAATAAACTCAGCTGCCATACTCACCTTGTATTTATATTTAGTCCTTTTATGCTTTATATGTTATAAAGTATTATGGATGCTATAATTAAGGTCTGCTAATAATTTGATTTATGTAAACAATTCGTTTTTCTGAGAATAATTACTTGATTTGTTTCGCAGTTACTTTTTTTAACGTGTGAAGAGTATAATTTCAAAATAAGTAATTATATTGTCAAAATATGTTGTATAATCTTTCCATTGATGATAATATATGGTTATATTTACACCTGAATAAAAAAATACCAGGAGGATTTGAAAATGAGTATGAAAAGTAAGAATGTTGCGGCGTTGATTACAATGGCTGCCCTGTTTGTGTCTGCTTTACCAATGACAGCGTTAGCGAATGAAGTTTCGCCTCATCTGTTTTATGGCACAGAAAGGACATACGGTGAGGATACCACAAGGCATGAGGATTTAATTCTGAGCGAGTTTGGCGAGGAGCTTACGGGGAGATGTGCGGTATTGCCAAAAAATGATACTTTTAGCATTGAAAAAGAAGGCTCCGATCTTGATCCGTCTCATGAATTGGTTTTAAGCCTGTATTGCCCCAGCACCTCTGATTCGAATGGTCAGACACGCCTGTTTTGGGAAGAGGGAATGTTAGCAAAGACAGAAAGGCTGGAGCTTGGTAAGGAGTATAGTTTATATAATGATGAAGTAAAGGCAATGATAGCTGATCTTCAAGGCACCTCTCATGTAAATGATCCCTTTATTGTTATATATGTAACTGACATTGATATTAACTATTCCTGGAGATGGATTGCTCATTTAACAGATAACTGGTCAGCGCCAAATGCTGGAAGTGGGTCTGTTGCTCAAAGCGGAGCAGTCACTCAGAAATGGGCAAGCGATGGAAATGGTTGGTGGATCCAAAATTCAGATGGTACCTATCTAAAGGATACCTGGTATCAATCTCCGGAAAGCGGCTTATGGTATTATATGGGATCAGATGGATATATGCTTGTTAATACCACAACACCGGACGGTTCCTATGTTAACCAGTCAGGCGTATGGGTCCAATAATTCCCGGTCGGATATTATTAGACCTATAGGGGATTCAATAATATAGAAAAGAATAAAATCAGTGAATAAGAGGTTGGTAGAGAATTACGTCTGCCAGCCTCTTAAATGTATTTGGCGAGCAGAGATCAGGGGGCGTTGCCCTGGCACCCCATAAAATTCATTGACAATTCAAGAAATCACGATATAATAGTTGTGTGTGCAATTGTTGTAAATGCAATAATTGAAACAACAACTAATACGGGAGCCTGATATGAAAAATTTAATTCTCTATGCCCAAAAATACAAAAAAGAATTTATTCTTGCAGTAATCTGTATTGAGGCTGAAACCATTTTTGAATTAGTTATCCCCATGATTATGGCGGATATCATTGATGTGGGAGTTGCAAACGGTGATAAAAATTACATATTTCTAAAGGGATTCCAAATGGTATTCTTTGCTGTTGTCTCTCTTTTTCTGGGCCATGCATGTGCCCGGTATACCGCGATCTGCGGAAATGGTGTTGGGGCTGAAATCCGTATGGCAGAGTTTCAGAAAATGCAGACCTATTCCTTTGCTAACACGGACCGGTTCAGCACCCCTTCTCTGGTAACAAGGCTTACAAGCGATATTACCACAATCCAGAATTCCATCACAAACGGCATGCGTCCCGGTTTTCGTTCTCCGGTTATGATGATGACTGCATTGATCGTTTCCTTCAGGCTGAATGCCGAACTTGCTGTAGTGTTTTTAATTGCGGCTCCAGTGCTTGCTGTTATATTATTTACAATCATTAAGAACGTAAGACCCTTGTACGCAAAAATGCAGGGAGCCGTTGATCTTGTAAACAGGATCATTCAGGAGAATCTCATCGCCATTCGTGTGGTAAAGGCTTATGTCCGGGGAGAATATGAGATAAATAAGTTTAAAGAGGGAAACATGAACTTACAGAATTCCTCCGAAAAGTCTTTTTCTCTGGCAGCGTTAAATATGCCTGCTTTACAGTTTGTCATGTACGGGACCATATTAAGCATTCTGTGGTTCGGCGGAAACCTGGTCATGATCGGTAACATGAAGGTAGGCGCTCTGACCAGCTTTTTAAGCTACGTGCTGCAGGTGCTCAATTCCCTTATGATGTTTTCCAACGTTTTTCTGTTATTTACCCGCTCCCTGACCTCATGGAAAAGAATTTCAGAAGTCTTGGAGGAGGAACCGACCATCAATGATGACCGCGCAAAGGATATTTCCATTAAGGAAGGGCGGATCCGGTTTGAAAACGTATATTTTAAATACAAGGAGCATGCAAAGGAATTTGTGCTTTCCGACATTTCCTTTGAAATCGGTCCGGGACAGACCATTGGAATCATTGGTCAGACAGGCGCCGCCAAAAGTACCCTGGTACAGCTGATTCCAAGGCTCTATGAGGTAACAGCCGGCAACATTACTATTGACGGCCATCCCATATACGAATATACCCAGGATCATTTAAGAGATTCCATTGCCATGGTGTTACAGAAAAACACCCTTTTTTCCGGCACAGTGAAGGAGAACCTTTACTGGGGAAAAGAAGATGCAACGGATGAAGAAATAGAAAGAGCATGCGCCATTGCCCGTGTTGATGAATTCATCGGCCGCCTGGATCATGGATATGATACGGAGCTGGGGCAGGGAGGGGTTAATGTCTCCGGAGGACAGAAACAACGGCTTTGCATTGCAAGAGCGATCTTAAAAGCGCCAAAGGTACTTATTTTAGATGATTCTACAAGTGCACTTGACACCGAGACGGAAGCAAAAATAAAAGAGGGCCTGGATAAATCACTTCCCGGCATGACAAAGATCATTATCAGCCAGCGGATTTCTTCTATTATGGATGCCGATCAGATCATTATCCTTGATGACGGAAGAATAAATGCCATTGGAACCCATGAACAGCTGCTGGCTGATAATGAAATTTATCAGGATATCTATTATTCCCAGCAGAAAGGAGGCAGTCAGTCCTTATGAAGAATACCGGACATGTAAGACCCAAAAATACAAAAAGGGCCATGGTAAAGCTTTTGAGATACATCGGTCATTACAAATTCTCCATGCTGCTCATAGCGATCCTGGTAAGCATCAGTGCATTTTCCGGAATCATGGGAACCTATTTGCTGAAACCGGTCATAAATGAATATATTCTGCCGGGAAATATACCTGGTCTTGTGAGAATGATTTTCATAATGGGGCTGATTTATCTGGCGGGAGCTATATCCTGTCTGCTGTATAACCGAATGATGGTCCACGTTTCCCAGCAGGTGGTCAGTGAGATAAGGATCGACTTGTTCCGCCATACCCAGAAGCTGCCCTTGGAATTTTTTGATACCCATACGCATGGGGATCTGATGAGCCATTTTACAAATGACGTTGATACCATCTCAGAAGCGCTCAACAACAGCTTTACATTGCTGATACAGAGCTTTATTACTTCCGTAGGCACCATTGTCATGTTAATTCTCCTGGACTGGCAGCTGTCATTTATCGTTGTATTTTTTCTTCTGGTTATGTTAATATATATTCGTCACAACGGAAGGCTGAGCAAAAAGTATTTTGTACAGCAGCAGAAAAATCTGGGAAACATTAATGGTTATGTTGAGGAAATGGTGGAAGGGCAGAAGGTAGAAAAGATTTTCCGCCATGAAAAGCAGGATTTAAAAAAGTTCTGTGAGCTGAACGAGAAATTGAGAATTTCCTCCACAATGGCCTCCACCTATACCGGCATCACCGTTCCTACCATTGTTGCTCTTTCTTACATTAATTATGCCATTTCTGCCTGTGTGGGCGGATTGTTTGCGCTTTCCGGACTGATTAATATGGGAACTCTGGCATCTTATCTGGTTTATGTCAGGCAGAGCGCAATGCCCATGAACCAGTTTACCATGCAGATCAATTTTCTCATGGTAGCTCTGGCCAGTGCAGAAAAGATTTTTAATATGATGGAGGAAGAACCTGAATCCAATGAAGGAACCGTCACCTTAAAGAGAGTGATACAGGAGGCTGATGGAAGCCTGAAGGAAACTGATATCTATACCGGTTCCTTTGCCTGGAAGGTTCCTGACCGGGATATGGGATATCTTCTGGTCCCCTTAAAGGGAGATGTCCGGTTCCATGATGTGGTTTTCGGTTATACAGGCGGAAACACCATTTTAAACGGCATCAGCCTGTATGCAAAGCCTGGTCAGAAAATTGCATTTGTTGGTTCTACCGGTGCGGGAAAGACGACCATTATCAATCTGGTCAACCGGTTTTATGAATTAAATGAAGGCACCATAACCTACGATGGGATCGATATCCGGAACATAAAAAAGGATGATTTAAGGCGTTCCATCTCTCTGGTTATTCAGGAAACCCACTTATTTACCGGAAGCATTGCCCATAATATCCGGTATGGAAGGCTGAATGCTTCTCAGGAAGACATACTGGCCGCTGCAAAAATTGCAAATGCGGATTCCTTTATCAGACGTCTTCCAAATGGCTATGATACCCTGTTGGAAAGTGACGGAAGCAATTTATCACAGGGTCAGCGGCAGCTGATCGCCATTGCCAGGGCTGCCATATCGCAGCCGCCTGTCCTTGTCATGGACGAAGCTACCAGTTCTATTGATACACGAACGGAAAAGCTCATTGAAAAAGGCATGGATGCCCTAATGAAAGACAGAACGGTATTTGTCATCGCCCATAGACTGTCCACCGTAAGAAACTCAGACGCTATCCTGGTTCTTGAAAAAGGAGAGATCATTGAGCGGGGCAGCCATGAAGAACTGCTGCAGGAAAAGGGGAAATATTACCAATTGCATACAGGGCAGTTTGAGTTAGAATGATGAGATGAAGAGGAAAGATATGGCTGTTTTTCATACGGTTTTAACTGGGGGATTTTAAAACCCATGTATTGCAGGAACTTGTTATGCTATACAGGAATCATAAAACAAAGAGCAGAAGGGCACAACATGTTTTATCATTTGTCTTTGCCTTGAGCGAAGTGAAAGGAACGTGAAAATATATGAAGCAACATGATGTGAGAGAGCTGTTGGTTCGTGAAGAAAAGGCCAGGAAGCAGATGATTTCTCCGCTTTTGTCAAATATCGGATTGACGCCTGGGCAGGGGCACGCCAGGATCTTATATAATCTTTTACAAAAGGACCATATCACTCAAAAAGAGCTGGCAGACCGATGCCGTTTCGATGCGGCCACCATGTCAAGAAATATAGACAAACTTCAGGATATGGGGTTCCTTCTGAGGGAAAACAATCCGGACTGCAGACGTTCCTTTCTGATCAGTCTCACAGAAAAGGGGCTGGCAGAAGCTGAAGAGACAAGAAAGGTTTTCCAGCAGTTTGAAGAACTCATCTGCTCCGGCATACCTGAAGATGAAATAGACATATTCTGTAAAGTATTAATAAAAATGTGTGACAATCTGGAGGCTTATAAAACTCCGGTAAGCAATGAAAATAAAGGAGAGTGCGGCACAATGGCGTGAAATCAGCGGCCATTTTAATCAGAGCCTGCTTTTTGGGAACTTCTTTCATAGAAGTGTAAGCTGCTGAATGGTCGGCCGCTGTCACGCTGGGTTCTTTTGAGTTCAACTCGTTTTAATTTCACATTTGCAGTTGTTTTGTGCGAGATAATCATTTATTATTACAACAAAATCTTTATAACCATTGTCTGCTGTTTGGAGAAAAGCTGTAAAGTTTTCTTTTGATCCCTTCAAGATGTCCTCCTGCTTATTTTTTAATAACAGGTATCCACACTTCGAACTTTGCATTTTGAGGGTCAGGGCTTAAATAAACCTCTATATCCGGTCCATTGTCGTATTCGTATCCGGAAGAGGGAAGCCATTCAGTGACAATTCGTTTCTCCAGTTCCTGTATTGCCTGGGGGCATTGGCCTTCTCCGGAAAATATGGCCCAGGTGAAAGCAGGAATGGTATATTCCTCCAAAGTATCATCAATTTCTTTTGTGCTGGCTGCGGCAATAAAGTACCTCCATTCTTCTGAATCATTGCATATGCTGACTCCCAATATTCCCACGGGGCATCCGTCTGCCATAGCTGCTAATTTTGGAATTGTCCCGTCCATAGCGGCCTTGCTCCACATTTGAGGTACAATTTCAAAGTTCTTTTCGATTTCCCGGTGCAGGGGCTGTGCAGTGCCTGCAATTCGGAATGATTCCTTCTTTTCAATTCGATAATTCAATTCTTCCACTCCTTTTATTGTGATTTTGAAACTGATGGGTGGATATGATTTTACGGAAACGCCGCTTTCTTTTACACGAGACGGTGCTATTCCATGTACACTTTGAAATGCCCGGTTGAATGCAGTCGGAGATTGATAACCGTATTTTAGAGCAACATCAATGATTTTATTAACCCCGTTCTGAAGGTCCACTGCCGCCAGGGACATGCGCCTGCGCCGTACATATTCAGATAAAGGTACATTGGCCATATATGCGAACATTCTCTGAAAATGATAAACAGAACAGCAGGCTATTTTCCCCACTTGCTCATAGTCTATATCTTCCGTTAAGTGTTCTTCAATATAGTTAATCGACTTGTTTAATCCCTCAATCCATTCCATAAAATCAACCCTTTCATTTATATTATATTTTTTATTTGTTTGCCTGTCCTCTCTTTTTATGTACAAATTAGAGAGGAGAGTAAAGTAAAGAGAATCCTATGAATCTATTATAGTTTTTTAAGGGCAGATAAACAATCATCTTATTACTTTTTGTGGCTGATGCTTTTCCTGTTTAAGTCTTAAGGGCTGATGATTCGGAAGAAATATGAGATCCTATAAATATAGAAGAGAAAGCGCTCGTCAGAGGCCTTTAAAATGCCCATACCGGGCCTGTATCAATGTGGTGCGGGGAAATGCCATGGTCCGCACTTCATGCATCAGAAGGGGCATATAAGACGTTTCATGCCGGAAGGATTTATAACATATAAATGCGTGAAACAAGAGATAAGAGAGCAGCTTTCGGTGCAAATTACAAACGCCATATTTGATAGTAAGATCGGTTGATAATAAATGAATTGCATGAAAAATAAGCGGGTCAAGGAAAATAGGGAAAGACTGGGTTCTCATGAGGTTCTATGTGGGGCAGGACGTAGGATTCCTTCAATATATAGCTTGCGGGTAAAAAAAGGAGCCGGGAAAGAGTTACTTTCCCGGCTTGCCTGATTTGTTCATGAGACACCGGGGACTCGAACCCCGGACAACTTGATTAAAAGTCAAGTGCTCTACCACCTGAGCTAGTATCCCATACTGGGCTAGTTGGATTCGAACCAACGAGTGCAGGAGTCAAAGTCCTGTGCCTTACCGCTTGGCGATAGCCCAATAACAAGTGGTGATAAAAAAAAATTCCCTAAAAGGGAAAGGTGAGTACAGGGATTCGAACCCTGGGCCTCCAGAGCCACAATCTGGCGCGATAACCAACTTCGCCATACCCACCATAATTTTTCACACCTTGGTCAGAGATGTGAAACGAGCCTGAAGGGATTCGAACCCCCGACCCACGGCTTAGAAGGCCGTTGCTCTATCCAACTGAGCTACAGACTCAAAAGCGGGTGATGGGAATCGAACCCACGTATCCAGCTTGGAAGGCTGGTGTTCTACCATTGAACTACACCCGCAAAAGGCAAGAGAAGCTAAAACTGCCATTAACGGCTTTTCTCTTAAATCGGGGTGACAGGATTTGAACCTGCGACCCCCTGGTCCCAAACCAGGTACTCTAGCCAAACTGAGCCACACCCCGATTGTGAAAGCATTTTCCATCTTTCCCTTGGTTGCTTTTCCGCAACGCAAGAGTTATTATATATGATGGATATGTTTTTGTCAACAATATTTTAGAAAAATTTTCAAATTCATTTTTAAGCCTGTATGTACGTTTTTTCTGTGGAAAAATGTCCCTGAAATGGGAGGAACCGGCAGGTACATATCATGTTCCTGCCGGTTGAGTATGAAAAATAAAAAGTCAATGTTAAAAGGGTGGGGTTCCTTTTCAATAATAAGTATACGCGGAAAATATGACGGAAGTTTGACTAAGCCATAAACATTTCATAAAAAAACTAAAAGAATTATGAGGAATGTTTGAAAAAACAGATAGTTTGCTTCCTGCACCCCTGTCCTGGAATAATAAATAAGGAAAGAGTCGTTTCTTTGGCTTCCTTATGATATAATAAACGCAAGCGTCTATTGTCGTACAAGCCATAAGAGAAAGAAGGGATTTGGAATGAAGTACTGGGAAGTTTATGAAAGCAAAATAGGGCCTCTTACCATTACATGTGATGATGAAGCGGTTCTAAGCATAGATTTTGGAAGGTCAGAGCCTGAGAATGCCATAAAGGAGCGGACAGAGCTGATCGGGAGAGCAGAAGACCAATTGGAAGAATATCTGGCTGGGACGAGAACCGTGTTTGATCTTCCATTAAAGCCGGCGGGAACGGAATTTCAGAAAAGGGTTTGGAATGCCCTGTTACTGATTCCCTATGGAGAGACGAAAAGCTATAAAGATATTGCGGTCATGGTTGATAATCCCAAAGGCTGCCGGGCGGTGGGCATGGCAAATAACCGCAATCCCATACCAATTATCATTCCCTGCCACCGGGTGATCGGGGCCAATGGGAGCCTGATAGGATACGGCGGAGGCCTGGATATAAAAGTAAAATTGCTGGAGCTGGAGCGCGCGGAAGCTCTTCTGTAAAATTATTAAGAATTTTTGGTGATTCTTTCAGTTCCTTTAATCCCCTATACATTTGATGCAGATAATGTTATAATCCTCATCGTCACCAGGAATGAAATTCATGATGAGGAGTGATTAAAATGAGAAAAAACAAGATGCTGGCAATAATTGCTATCGCCATGGCAGTCATGATGGCGGCTACGGCCTGTGGATCAAAAGATAATTCCAAATCCTCGCAGGATGTTTCTACAGAGGCCGGTACCGCGGAAACGACAAAAGGAACGGCAGATGAAACAAAAAGCTCAGAGGATGCTGCGGGAAGTGAAGAGGATTCCGAGAATGAGGCTGATGCTGGGACGGAAGCCGCTCAGAAGGCCGCTTCTGATGCAGGAAGCCTGTCTTCCGGTGTTTTTACTTCCAAATCCGGAAAATATCAGATCACGCCGCCGCAAGGCTGGACCATTGAAGATGATGGAGATGAGAGCGCAGTTGCATTCACCTCTCCCAACGGCAGCGATATGCTGGAAGTTACTTATGCAGAAGGAGAAGATGCAGACGGAGCGAGAGAAATCTATCCGGATACCATGGAAGAGTACAAGGAATTAATCAGCCGTGGCGAGGATATGGAATTTGTCCGTTATAATGTAGAAAACGGCAGTGACGGAAGCCAGACCTTCCGTTATGCGATCCGGTATAAGGATCCTCAGGATGGAGTCCGTTATTATGCGATCTCCGGTTCCTATGACGCTGCTGCGAAAAAGTATATCAGCGCAGCAGGAACAGTGGAATCACCGGATACCGCGGTAGAAGGTCAGATCGAGGCAGCTCTGGATACATTGAAGCTGAAATAAGACAGGAAATTAAGATGTATAATAGAAAACAGGGGCTAAAGCGGGAATTCCTGCTTTAGCCCCTGTTTTTACAATGTCATGAGTGTTCCGCCAAGGAGTGCAACATCCTCCTCCTGGTGGGTGCTTATGATGACCAGCTTGTCACGGGTCTTTTCCTTGATGTACCGGATCACGGATAATTTTGTGTTTTCATCAAGTCCGGTAAAAGGTTCGTCCATTATAATCATGTCACAAGGAACCGATAATGCCCTTACAATGGCGACCCGGCGTTTCATTCCGCCGCTTAGTGTGGATACGGGACGGGATAAGGCTTCCTCAGGAAGAAGCCGTGAAAGCTCCTCCCTGGCCTGTTTCCTGCTTCGGGAAGTACGGCCTGGGATCACCATGACGATGTTGTCAACCGGGGTAAATGGTTCACACAGGCGGTTTTCCTGGAACACGGCGGAAGACCTTATGCCATGAAGACCTTCCATGGAACCGGAGTCGGCCTGCTCAAGGCCCAGAAGGATCCGGAGGAATGTGGTTTTTCCGGATCCGGATGGCCCCATAAGACAGTAAATACGGCCGGAGTGAAGGGAGAGATTTACCTGGGTGAAAATGTTAAGGGTACCAAATGATTTACTCAGATGATTCACCTTTACTTCCATGGGCCGAGCCTCCTTTTTTTATGAAACTTTCTGCCGGCCTCTGCCAGGCTTAACAGCCATAAAAAGAATTTTTCAAAAATGGCGCTGATTGCGATGATGACCAGAGTCCAGGCAAAAAGATCTGCGGTGCTTAAATAAATTTTGGCCATATAGAGCTTTTCACCGATGGAATAGCTGGGAACACCGATCACCTCTGCGGCAACGCCGGATTTCCAGCCCATACCTAAGGCAACCCTGCAGCCGCTTATGAGGTATGGGAGAAGGGCAGGTCGATAGATATAAAAGAGCTTCTTTCCTCCCTGCATATGGAAAACCCGGGCCATTTCCAGAAGCTTTGGGTCCGTACTCATAAAGCCTGCCATGGTATTTATGTAGATGATGGGGAATACCACGAGAAAGGCGATAAAAACGGACAGATTTTCAGAGCCTACCCAGATCAGGGCCAGAATGACAAAGGAAGCTACCGGAACCGACTTGATCAGGGACATGAGCGGTTCCAGAAAGTCTTTTATAAGAGGAAAACGGCAGGCAGCGCCCCCTGTTAAGATTCCTGTCCCAAAAGCCAGGAGAAATCCAAAGCTTATCTTTCCAAAAGAGAGGGCAATGGTTTTCCAGAAACCGGGCATGGCTGCCTGGATCCATAAAGACCGGATCACCTCCAAAGGGCCAACCAGTATAATGCTGTTATGCACGGCCAGGCTTGCCGCCTGCCATGCCAGAAGCCAGAAAAGGATGATTCCGGCCTTTTTAAGCGATCGGGCTGTTGGTTTCATTGTGTCAATCTCCTTACCGGGTTTTCCGCAAATTATGGCATGTAGTAGAAATCATCGGCCGGCAGCGTACCGCCTACGGAAGTCGGCTCCATATCGAAAAGAACCTTTAAGTATCCGCTTAAGAGGGATTTCATCTGGTTTCCGTCCACATAGGTGATGCTGCAGTATGGGATGGCCTTTTCTGCAACAGGGGCTTTTTCAATGATTCCGGCGGCTGCCACTAAAGCAGCGGTCTCTGCTACATTGGCATTGGCAAACTCAGCGGATTCCTTATGCTCTGTCATAAAAGTATCAATGGCATCCTTATGGTCTTTTAGGGTCTCATTCCGGCAGATGGTAACTCCGGTTACCAGGCTGCCTCCGTCTTCGCCGGCAGTGGCATCCCATTCCTTTGTTAAGTCAAGAACCATTTTAAGGGAGTCATTCTGAGCCATGGCGGCTGTTACAAATGGCTGGGGAAGAAGGCCTACTGCGTCAGACTTTTCCTTCAGGACGGAAGCCACCTCAGCAGGTTCAGATTTATATTCCAGGGTCACATCGTCCGTGGTTAAGCCGCTGGCCTTAAGCACATGCTGAAGGACATAGTCCGGTGTGGTTCCCTTGCCGGTTAAGTAGACGGTTTTTCCCTTTAAGTCTGCTGCCGTCTTAATGGAATCATCGGCAGATATTCCATAGAGAACGCCCAGGGTGTTGATATCAATGACGCTCACCCCATGATTGCTCTTATTGTAAATAATGGAGGCCATGTTGGCGGGAACAAGTGCAACATCAAGCTCTCCGCTTACGATTTTTCCAAGGAGTTCATCGGCAGCGGTTACCATGGTGAATTCATAGGAGCCTTTTGCGCTGCCCTTTTCAGACTGGTCCGCCAGCCTTACAAGTCCCATGGAGGTAGGCCCTTTTAAGGAGCCGATTTTTAAGGTATAGGTATCGCCGGTGCTTTGAGTTTCCGGCGTTTCCTTTGCTGCCTCAGTGGTGGATTCCTTTTCGGAGGCAGAGGTCGCCTGGGTGCTTTCCGGACTGCTCTTTGCACAGCCGGAGAGAAGGGCAGCTGTCATGGCAAACGCCATCAATACTGATACTGCTTTTTTCATAATGATCCTCGCTTTCTGTCCGTACCTGTCATGGCTTTTTTACCGTCAAAAAAACCCATACCAACAGGCATGGGATTTCCGATTTACGTATTCTCCTCGCCTTCTCCGTCAGGGTTCCTTCCGGGTTAGTACGAACACCTTCAGTATACCATTATTCCCCTATCTTTGTCAAAATATAGATACAGATAAATCTGAAAATGTGATATACTGTATGTACTTATGTCGGCCAAGTCTGACAGGAATGTGAAGCATCCTACGGGCATATCTGTATGTCCAAAAAGCGTGGACGGTAAAATGAAAGGAGAAAAAGGCGTATGAATGAAGTATATGCAAAGCTTGAAAATTGTTTGAAGAGTGTGCGGGAGAAGACGGATTTTGTCCCGGAAGTGGCTTTGATCCTAGGGTCCGGCCTTGGGGAATATGCGGAGGAAATAAAGGTGGAGACCTCCATTGAGTATAAAGATATCGAAGGATTCCCCATATCAACGGTTGCAGGCCATAAAGGAAGATTTGTATTCGGGTATGTAAATGAGGTTCCGGTGGTTATTATGCAGGGACGGGTTCATTTTTATGAGGGATATCCAATGACGGATGTGGTGCTTCCGGCCAGGCTTATGGGCCTTTTAGGAGCAAAGGTGCTGTTTCTGACCAATGCCTGCGGCGGCGTCAACAAGGAGTTTCAGGCGGGAGATTTCATGCTTATAAGGGATCACATTGCCAGCTTTGTTCCGTCTCCGTTAATCGGTGAAAATTTAGAGGACTTAGGTCCAAGATTTCCGGATATGAGCGATGTGTACAGCAAAAAGCTGCAGCAGGTCATCAAAGAGGCTGCAAAGGAAGAAGGGATCGGCTTAAGAGAGGGTGTTTACATGCAGCTTACCGGCCCTGCATACGAGTCTCCGGCAGAGGTACAGATGTGCCGCATTCTGGGGGCAGATGCGGTGGGAATGAGTACAGCCTGTGAGGCGCTGGCAGCAAACCACATGGGGATGAAGGTTTGCGGCATTTCCTGTATCACCAATATGGCCTGCGGCATTACGGACCAGCCTTTAAGCCATGGAGAGGTGCAGGAGACGGCAGACCGGGTGGCACCTTTGTTTAAAAAGCTGATTACGGCTTCCATTACAAAGATCGCAGGCAAATAAAAGGAGGAGAAATTTTCTTATGGATCGGATGTTAGCAGAACGGATTCTGGCTGCATCAGGGGCGAAAAAAGCGTCCATGGTGTTAAAACATGCCAAGGTGGTCAATGTTTTTACGGCAGAACTGGAAGATGGAGATATTGCTGTTGAGGATGGTTACATTGTGGGAGTGGGGGACTATGAGGGACAGACGGAGATCGAGCTGGGGGGAGCGGTGGTTTGTCCTGGGCTGATTGACGGACATATTCATCTGGAAAGCTCCATGGTAGCACCAGGAGAATTTGAGCGCTCTGTGGTGCCTCATGGGACCCAGGCGGTCATTACGGATCCTCACGAGATCGCCAATGTGGCGGGAGCGGAAGGTATCCGTTTTATGATGGAGCGGACCAGGGGGCTTACCCTTGACGTGTATTTCATGCTTCCCTCCTGCGTACCGGCCACGGGACTTGATGAATCAGGGGCAGTGCTGTCTGCGGAAGCACTTTCCCCTCTCTATGAGGAAGAACGGGTGCTTGGCCTTGCCGAGCTTATGAACTCTTATGGAACTGTAAGGGCGGACCGGGGGATCCTTGATAAGGTGGAAGAGGCCAGGAACAGGAATCTGCTGATCGACGGCCACGCCCCGGGGCTTTCCGGCAGGGAGCTGAATGCTTATGTGACCGCGGGGGTGCAGTCGGATCATGAATGCTCTGATGCAGGAGAGGCAGTGGAAAAGCTTAAGAGAGGTCAGTGGGTCATGATACGGGAAGGAACGGCAGCCAGGAACTTAAGAGCTCTGATGCCCCTGTTCCAGGAGCCGTATTATCACCGCTGCATGCTGGTCACCGACGATAAGCATCCAGGTGATTTGATCCGGCTGGGGCATTTGGACTATATCATAAGAGAGGCCATAAGTCTGGGAGCGGATCCGGTTCATGCTGTCATGATGGCCTCCTTCCATCCCGCCAGTTATTTCGGACTTCGTGAGGTGGGAGCCATTGCGCCGGGATACAAGGCGAATTTCATCGTTGTTTCCGATCTGAAGGACTTTAAAGTAAAGCAGGTATATAAAAACGGAAAGCTGGTGGCAGAAAACGGCGTAATGAAAGAGGGAATCCTTGCGGCGGAACAACGGAGCGTGGAGACCCCTGCCCGGGTGGGAGATTCCTTCCATTTAAACGAGATCCGTCCGGAAGACTTCCGAATGGAAAAAAAGGGCAGCACCATCCGGGTACTTTGCCTTACGCCGGGAGAGCTGACCACCAAAGAGCTTCTGGCTCCATGGACGGAAAACCAGGGAGTTGCCCCAGGTGTAAACATAGAGCAGGATATCGTGAAAATGGCGGTACTGGAACGGCATCACAACACCGGCCACATGGGGCTTGGCTTCTTAGGCGGATACGGCTTAAAACGGGGGGCAGTTGCTACCAGTATTGCTCATGATTCCCATAATCTTATTGTGGCGGGCGCCTGTGACCAGGATATGGCCCTTGCTGCCAATACGGTGAGAAAGAACCGGGGCGGCTTAGCGGTGGTGGCTGACGGGAAAATTTTGGGAGAACTGCCTCTTCCCATTGCAGGCCTTATGAGTGAAGAACCGGCGGAATGGGTGGATGAAAAGCTGGAGGAGCTGAAAGCCCAGACACGAGACCTTGGAATCGGAGACAGCATTGATCCCTTTATGACTCTTGCCTTTGCCAGCCTTCCGGTGATTCCAAAGCTGCGGTTAAATACATATGGCCTCATTGATGTAGAGAAGCAGGAGATCGTGGAGACAATTATTTCCTGTACCTGAAAAAGTACAGGAAATCAGTAAAAAAATATTGATAAAAATATATCAATATGCGATAATGTTTCAAAAGGGCAATCAAAAGCAAGGTAGGAAATTTGGAGGGAGAATATTCATGAGAGTAACGATATGTATAGGGAGCGCATGCCATCTAAAAGGTTCCAGAGAAATCATAGCCCAGCTGCAGACCCTTGTGAAGGAAAAACATCTGGAAGATCAGGTGGATTTAAACGGTTCCTTTTGCTGCGGCGACTGTGTAAATGGCGTCTGTGTAACCGTGGAAGGTCAATTATACTCCTTAAAACCGGAAGAAACAAAGGAGTTTTTTGACAAAGAGATCATGGGGAGGCTGTAATCATGGGAATCATTGATTTCAAGGCTACAAAATGCAAGCACTGCTATAAATGTATCCGTAACTGTGAAGTCAAGGCTGTCATGATTAAGGATGAGCGTGCTGAGATCATGCCCGATAAGTGCATTTTATGCGGAAAATGCATGCAGGTCTGTCCCCAGTCGGCAAAAACTCTCATAAGTGATTTGGAACTGGTAAAGAGCTATATTGACGCAGGGATCCCCACAGTCATTTCCCTTGCCCCGTCTTATATGGGCTTGTTAAGCTACCAGTCCATCGGCCAGGTAAACGGGGCCCTTAGGAAGCTGGGTTTTGCCGACGTAAGGGAGACCTCTGAGGGAGCGGCCGTTGTGACCGCGGAATATGCAAGGCTTTTAAAGGAGGGGGAGATGGAGAACATCATCACCACCTGCTGTCCCAGCGTCAACGATCTGATCGAGATTTATTATCCCCAGCTGATTCCTCATATGGCTCCTGTGGTATCTCCTATGATTGCCCATGGAAAGATGATAAAAGAAGAAATGGGGCCTGAAGTAAAAGTGGTTTTCCTTGGGCCCTGTATTGCAAAGAAAAAGGAAGCAACGGACCCACGCCATGATGGCTATATTGATGCTGTCCTGAATTTCAATGATATTAACAGATGGCTCTCTGAAGAGGAGATCACCATTGAAGACTGCGAGGATATCCCCTTCACCAACAGGAATCCAAGGGTCAACCGCCTTTATCCGGTCACCAACGGAGTGGTGAATTCTGTTCTGGCCACGGAAGAGGAACGGGATGGATACCGGAAGTTTTATGTCCATGGCTGCCTTAACTGCATGGATCTGTGCGAAAGCATGGTGCGGGGAGGGATTAAGGGCTGCTTTATTGAGATGAATATGTGTTCCGGAGGCTGTATCAAAGGGCCTACGGTTGATGATGAAAGCGTCTCCAGATTTAAGATCAAGCTTGATATGGAGGAAACCATTGCAAAGGAACCTGTGCCATGGGAAGAACTGGACCCTGTTATGGAGCGCATTTCCTTTGGAAAGCGGTTCTTAGACCGGTCACCCAGGGAGGTCCTGCCAACGGAAGCCCAGATCCAGCAGATACTGAAGATGACCGGAAAGATCAGGCCTGAGGATGAGTTAAACTGCGGCGCCTGCGGCTATTCTACATGCAGGGAAAAGGCTATAGCGGTTTTCCAGAAAAAGGCAGAGCTTAACATGTGCATTCCCTTTATGCATGAAAAGGCGGAATCCTTATCCAACCTGGTCATGGAGACCTCTCCGAATATTGTTTTAATTGTTGATAAAGATATGAAAATTTTAGAGTATTCTGCAGTAGGAGAACGGTATTTCGGAAAAACCAGACAGGAAGCCTTGACCATGTATTTATATGAACTCATTGATCCTTCTGATTTCCAGTGGGTTTATCAAACCCATCAGAAGATCCATGGAAAAAAGGTGACTTATGGAGAATACCGTATTTCCACTCTCCAGAATATTTTATACATTGAAAAGGAAGATGTGGTATTGGCCACCTTCATAGACATCACCAAAGAGGAAGAACAGGCAAGACAGGAGTACGAAAAGAAGCTGGAAACCATTGATCTGGCTCAGAAGGTCATTCACAAGCAGATGATGGTAGCCCAGGAAATTGCAGGTCTTTTAGGGGAAACAACTGCGGAGACCAAGACCACGCTGACAAAGCTTTGTAAGTCCTTATTGGATGAGGGAAGTGAAAGTGAGGTCAAGTGATGGGAGTTACCGTAGATGTTGCATATAAAAGCCTGAATAAATTCAGAGAAGTGCTGTGCGGGGATAAGGTGGAGGTTTTACAGACCGAGGATTCCAACATCATGATCCTGGCTGACGGCATGGGCAGCGGGGTAAAGGCCAACATTCTGGCAACCATGACTTCCAAGATTCTTGGGACCATGTTTTTAAACGGCGCGACCCTGGAAGAGTGTGTGGAAACCATTGTAGAGACTCTTCCGGTGTGTCAGGTGCGTCAGGTGGCCTATTCCACCTTCAGCATCCTCCAGGTTTTTCATGACGGAGAAGCCTATCTGGTGGAATTTGATAATCCCGGCTGTATTTTCATCCGGGACGGAAACTTAGTTTCTATTCCAAAAAACACCCGGGTGATCCGGAATAAAAGCATCAATGAATACCGTTTCAGGGTGAAAAAGGGGGATGCACTGATCCTTATGAGCGATGGGACCATCCATGCGGGGGTGGGCCAGCTTTTAAACTTTGGCTGGCTGTGGGATGACATTGCTTCCTATGCGGTGAAGCAGTACCGTCTGACCATATCCGCGGCGCGCCTTGCTGCTGTTTTAAGCCGTGCCTGTGATGAGCTGTATCAGTATCAGCCCGGTGATGATACCACGGTTGCCGTTATGAGGATCATTGACAGGAAGACGGTGCATTTGATGACAGGTCCTCCCAGGAAGCCGGAGGATGACAGCTGTATGGTGGAGGATTTCCTGTCAGGAGACGATACCGTCAAAAAGATCGTCTGCGGGGGAACCAGTGCCAATATTGTTTCCAGAGTGACCGAAAAAAAGCTGTCTGTCTCTCTGAATTATAATGACCCGGATATTCCGCCTATCGCCTATATCGACGGAATTGAACTGGTTACGGAAGGTGTTTTGACCTTAAACAAGGTCTTGAAGCTTTTAAGACGTTATGTGAAGAATGAATCCGTTACAGAGGAATTTTTCCTGGAGCTGGATAAGCCTAACGGCGCTTCCATGGTGGCGAAGATGATCATTGAGGATTGTACGGAGCTTAACTTGTACGTGGGAAAAGCCATTAACAGCGCTTATCAGAACCCTGGCCTGCCCTTTGATTTAGGGATCCGCCAGAATCTTGTGGAGCAATTAAAACACGTAGTGGAAGAAATGGGGAAAAGGGTTACGGTAACCTATTATTAAATCAGGGCAGATATTCACACGGCCATTGAGCGTGGAAGTTACAAGGAGGAAAAATATGGCAACAAATGATGCAACATTACTTCGCATAAAGCATCAGGTATTAAATGAAGTGGCAGAGCTTGCATGGGAAGGAAAACTGGAGGAAAAAAGGAATGAGATCCCTTATAAGATCATTCCAGGCCCCAAAGCCCAGTTTCGCTGCTGCATCTACAGGGAACGGGAGATCATCAGAGAGAGAATCCGTCTGGCGGAAGGCCTCTGTCCCAGCGGAAAGGACACGAAAAATGTGGTTCAGGTCATCAGCTCGGCCTGCGAGGACTGTCCCATTACCCGGTATGTGGTAACCGATAACTGTCAGCTGTGCATGGGCAAGGCGTGCCAGGGTTCCTGCAATTTTAATGCCATCAGCATGGGACGTGACCGTGCCTACATTGATCCGGATAAGTGCAAGGAATGCGGAAAGTGTTCTCAGGCCTGTCCTTATAACGCCATTGCCGATTTGACCCGTCCCTGCAAGAAAAGCTGCCCGGTGGATGCCATCACAATGGATGAAAACGGCATTGTGGTCATTGACGAGAGCAAATGCATCCAGTGCGGAGCCTGCATTCACGGCTGTCCCTTTGGTGCCATTGATTCCAAGACCTTTTTGGTGGATGTCATTAACCTGATTAATGCAGGGAAACCGGTGGTAGCCATGGTCGCTCCTGCAACAGAAGGCCAATACGGTCCGGATATCACCATGGCAAGCTGGAGAACGGCTTTAAAGAAGGTGGGCTTCCAGGATATGATCGAGGTTTCCTTAGGCGGAGATCTGACCGCTGCCGCAGAAGCGGAGGAGTGGGCGATCGCCCATAAGGAAGGCAAAAAGATGACGACCTCCTGCTGTCCGGCATTTGTGAACATGATCAAGCAGCATTATCCCATGCTTCTTGAGAACATGTCCACCACCGTATCCCCCATGTGTGCCGTATCCAGAATGGTAAAGGAAAAGTACCCTGAGGTGATCACCGTATTCATTGGGCCGTGCATTGCCAAGAAGAGTGAGACCCTGGATTTGAATATTATAGACAATGCAGATTATGCCCTGACTCTGGGAGAAGTCCATGCAATGATGGAAGCAAAGGGTGTAAAGCTTGAGCCGGAGGAGAACACTTACCAGGCGGGGTCGGTCTTTGGAAAGCGTTTTGGAAACGGAGGCGGTGTGACAGCGGCTGTTTTGGAATGCTTAAAGGAATCGGGAGAAAGTACGGACATTGAAGTACTAAAATGCAATGGGGCGGCTGAATGCAAGAAGGCCCTTATGCTGCTTAAAGTGGGCCGGCTTCCTGGAGATTTCATTGAGGGTATGGCTTGTGTAGGAGGCTGTGTAGGCGGTCCGAGCAGGTATAAGAGTGAGAACGAGGCAAAAAGAGCCCGTGACTTACTCATTGGCCAGGCAGACAAAAGGGAGGTTCATGAGAACTTAAAGAGCCAGGGACTGCAGATGGTTCCCATGCACAGGCATTGATTGTCAAATGAGAAAAAGAAGGGTAGCTGTGTTCGTTGAACAGCTGCTCTTCTTTTTTTGCCATAAAACAGTACATTGCGTAATTCTGCAAATGAGAAACGAAAAAAAGTCCAATAATACGGGGTATAAGCGGATAGGCATAGAGTGAAAAGAAAAAAATACCATAATTATTATGCTTGAAATGGTAATTGAAGTGCAATATGCACAATGCTATAATTTGAATGTAAAACTTACGGTAAGTTTTTAGGAAGGATTATCATGAAAGATAAAAGATTTAATACGCTGTTGCAGCTTTTAAATTCCGAAGATTACCATACGGCTGAGTGGCTGTCTGGTCATTTGAAGGTGAGTGTGAAGACAGTAAGAAACCTGGTAAAAAAACTGGGGGAAAAGATTTTGACTGAAGGCGCCCATTTAGAGTCAAAATCCAGACTTGGTTATCGTCTTGTGATTGATGATCCGGAAGCATTTCAAAGCTTTGTAAACAACGGGGGAAATTCCGATTATGAGGAAATTCCCAATTCTTCAAAAGAGAGGATCGGTTTTTTACTGAAATATCTGTTAGGAAGAAAAGATTTTATAAAACTGGATGAATTAAGTGATAAACTGTTCATTTCAAAAAAGACGCTGAGTCATGATTTAAAGGAGGTTGAAACAATACTTCAGGAATACGATCTGCTGTTGATGAGGAAACCATATTATGGGATCAAAATCCAGGGAGAAGAGCTTGAACTGCGAAGATGCATTGTCCACCATGGAAATGAGAATCTGATACCGGTGAAGACCCTGGGGACAATTGCGGACTGTGTTTCGGACTGCCTGAGAAGAAATCATTATATCATATCAGATGTGGCATTTGAAAATCTTGTACTGCATTTGTACATTGCTGTCATGAGGATCAGAGAGGAACATGAAATATCATTGAAACAGGAAGATTTAGAGGAGCTTATTAAACGGCAGGAATACCGGATTGCAGTTGAGATTGTACAGGAAATGAAGAAATTGTTCAGCGTGGATTTTCCGGATTCGGAAATCGGTTATGTGACCATTCATCTGGCTGGAAAGATGAACTATGGTGAGTCCGGCCGGCAAAATGACAATCTGGTGATCAGCCGGCAGATCAGCAACGTTGTAACAGAAATGCTGCAAGTGGTTTACGATGCTTTCCGGTATGATTTCAGAGGCGATCTGGAACTGAGGATGTCACTCAGTCAGCATATCGTGCCGCTGGAAGTCAGAATGAAGTACAATTTAAATTTGAATAACCCGCTGCTTCAGGAAATCAAGGAACATTTTTCCCTTCCCTATGCGATGGCATCGCAGGCATCCGGGGTATTGAAGAAAGTGTATCACAGGAAATTAAGCGAAGACGAGATCGCCTATATCGCGCTGCCGTTTGCATTGGCCTTAGAGCGGCAGAAAACAACAGCTGCTAAAAAAAATATTTTGCTGGTCTGCTCTTCCGGCAAGGGCAGCGCCCAGCTGTTGGTCTATAAGTATCAGAAAGAATTCGGAATGTATTTAAACAGGATTGAGACATGCAGTGTATCCACAATTGATCTGGTGGATTTTTCTGATATTGACTATGTGTTTGCGACAGTTCCCATTTCCGTTAAAATACCTGTTCCTATACAGAATGTACAGTTTTTCTTAGAAAGTAAGGATATACAAAATGTCAGAAAAGTATTGTCGGGAAATATGAAAAGTTCCATGGAGAAGTATTACAGAAAGGATATTTTTCTGCCTCATGTTTCCATGAAAAGCAAAGAAGAGATTCTCCGGTTTTTGTGTAATTATCTGGTGCAGCATTTGGGGGTGCCGGATACTCTTTATGATTCCGTGATGAAACGGGAAGAGTTTGCCCAGACGGAATTTGGCAATCTGGTGGCAATGCCCCATCCGTACCAGGTCATGAGTAAAGAAACCTATGTATGCGTTGCAGTTCTGGATGAACCGGTACGTTGGACGGAACGGGATGTCTCGGTGGTATTCCTGGTACTGATAGAGGACAGAAAAGAAAAAGATTTACAAAAGTTTTATCAGATCACTTCTAATTTTTTGTTGGATGAACAGCGTATACAGGATCTGATCAGAAGAAGGGATTATGATCAGTTCATCCGGGAATTGGGCAGAGTGGAGCAGGAGCTGGAAGAAATTTAGTAAAGGACTGGAGAATAAAAGGTGGAAGAAAAAGATTATGGTGTCGCATTTCAACTGATTATGAATGCAGGAGATTCAAAGTCTGCTTCAATGATGGCAATCGAAGCAGCCAGAAAATTTGATTTTGTGACAGCACAACAGTATTTAAAAGAAGCAGAAGCACAGATGAGACTTGCCCATCAGTGCCAGATCGATATGATCCAGCAGGAAGCGGCAGGCAGACCGGTAGAGGTCAACATTATATTGGTGCATGCCCAGGATCATTTAACAATGGCAATGATGGCAAAAGAAAGGGCTGAAGAGCTGATTCATGTATACCACATGATAAAAGATTGTAAGGGGAGTAACATTGATTGAGAAACAGGAGGAGAGAAAATGAATCGTTTAATGAGTTTCTTGGAAAACAGAGTAATGCCGGTTGCGTCAAGGATAGCTGCAATGCGCTATATCCGTGCGTTAAGAGATGGTCTGGCCGTGACAATGCCGCTTGTAATTGTAGGGTCAATTTTTATGCTGCTGGCAAATGTTCCAATTGAGGGGTATGGGGACTTTATGAACGGGATATTCGGAGACGGCTTTGTGGCAAAGCTCAATTATCCATGCAGAGCGACCTTTGATATCCTGACTTTAGTTGCCGTGGGTTCCATCGCATATCAGATAGCCAAGCAAAGAGAAGTGGATGGATTGTCTTCCCTGATCGTGGCTATTGCGGCATTTTTGTCATTAGTACCAGTTTTTAACATCTCAGATGCAGTTATGGGAGAGACCACACTGAATCTGGGACGGGTCATCCAGACCAATACGTATTTGTCAGCAGGCGGCCTGGTAGTGGGCATTCTGGTTGCAATCTTCAGCGCAGAGGTATATGCATTTGTTGTAAAAAAGAACTGGGTGATCAAGATGCCCGACAGCGTACCTCCTGCAGTTGCAAAATCATTTGCAGCAATTACCCCCGCAATGATCATACTGACTATCTGCTGGCTGGTAAGGATGCTGTTTGAGGGCACAGGTTTTGAGACGATTTTCGGATTTATTAACCAGTTTATTGCCACGCCATTATCAAAGGTAGGTCTGTCATACGGCGGCATGCTGGCAACCGTGGGAGCAATTCATTTATTCTGGTCTACCGGTATTCACGGAAGCCGTGTTGTATTTGGTGTAATGGATTCTATTTTGCTTCCCGCCATGGAAGCCAACAGAGCGGCGTTTGAGGTGGGAGGAGAGCTTCCCAATATCATTACAAAACAGTTCTATGACTGCTTTACCAATGCTGGAGGCCTTGCAACCATGGGGCTTGTAATTCTGATGGTATTTACAGCAAAGTCAAAGCAGATCAAATCATTGGGCAAGCTGGCTATCGGACCGATTGTGTTTAATATTGCGGAGCCGGTATTGTTCGGCCTTCCGATTATCATGAACCCGATCATGGTCATTCCGTTTATCATCGCACCTTTGCTTGTAGGAACCACCACATATTTTGCAATGGCTCTTGGTTTGTGTACTTATCCGGTCGGCGTGGCCGTGCCCTGGACAGTGCCTGTGTTTTTATCAGGATTTCTGGCAACGGGAGGAGACTTCAGAGCGGTGATTGTGCAGCTTGTTAATTTGATTATCACAATTGTTGTATACTATCCGTTTTTGAAGATCTGGGACAGAAAAAAGGTGGAAGAAGAAATGCAGGAAGCGGAAGTGTCTTTGGATGATCTCCAGGCATTGGCGGACTCCATGAAATAAGAGAACAGAAAGACAATAGCGGACATGAGGTGGAAAATGATACAGGATAAATACAGAATACCGGATAATTTCATATTGGGCGCGGCTTCCTCCGCATGGCAGACAGAAGGCTGGTATGGGAAAAAAGAGGGGCATGATACGTTTGTGGATCTCTGGTATAAGTCTGCCCCAGAACTGTGGCACAATCAGATTGGGCCTAAGGCCGCAACTGATTTTTATCATCATTTTAAAGAAGATATTGACCTGATGGTGAAAAGCGGGGTGAAAGCATACCGGACTTCCATAGACTGGTCCAGATTTATCTATAATTTGGAAACCGGAGAGATTGATCCGGAAGGTGCAGCGTTTTATGATGAAGTGATTGATTATATGCTGGAAAAAGGGGTTACCCCGATGATATGTCTGGAACATTTTGATTTCCCCGGGGAACTGTATGAAACGTACGGAGGCTGGGGCAGCAAGCATGTGGTTGATTTATATGTGAAATATGCAGCTGCGGTTTTTAAACGGTACGGTAAAAAGGTGAAGCAGTTTTTTACCTTTAATGAGCCTATTGTTGTACAGACCCGTACGATTCTGGATGGACTTCGGTTTCCGTTCAAACAGGATACCCCGCTGGCGATGCAGTGGAATTATAATAAAATCCTTGCAACAGCAAGAGCCGTGGAAGCATATAAGAGTTTGAAGCTGGATGGGAAGATCGGGGTGGTGATCAATATTGAATATGCCTATCCCAGGTCGGATGCGCCTCATGACCAAAAAGCGGCGCAGATGTATGATTTGTTTTATAACCGGATGTTTCTTGATCCGGCTGTTAAGGGAGAGATCCCCAAAGAATTGACTGAGATCTTAACAGAACATCACTGTATGTTTGACAGCACTGGCCAGGAGCTGGAAGTCATAAAGAATAATACCTGTGATAATATCGGCCTGAATCTGTATTTTCCCATGAGAGTAAAAGCCAGGAACAGTGCATGGAATCCGGACGTACCGTTTCATCCGAGTTATTTTTTTGATCTTCATGAACTGCCGGGGCGAAGAATGAATCCCCATCGCGGCTGGGAGATATATCCGAAGATCATGTATGATATGGCTATTCGCATGAAGGAAGAATATGGGAACATTGAGTGGCTGATTTCCGAAAGCGGAATGGGAGTGGAAGGAGAAAAACAGTATAAAGACCGAAACGGAATGATCGTGGACGATTATCGGATTGATTATATCAGCGAACACATGGCATGGCTTTTAAAGGCGGTGGAAGAAGGAAGCAATTGTACCGGATATATGCTGTGGGCTTTTACCGATTGTGTTTCTCCTTTAAATTCCTTTAAAAATCGTTATGGATTTATAGAGATCGATCTGGAAGATAATTTTGCAAGACATATGAAAAAATCTGCTCATTGGTTTCACGAAATCGGAGAGAAGAAAGAGTTTGAATTTCGCAGGTTAGAGCCTGAGTACAGGTAGCTGAAACCGGAGGGGCCGAGGGTTCTTTCCGGGACAGATAAGCTGCAGAGGCGGCAGAATGAGAGGTGTTGTATGAATATTTTATTAATTTGTTCGGCGGGAATGTCTACCAGTTTGCTGGTCACAAAAATGCAGAAGGTGGCAAAGGAATTGAACTTTGATTGTAAGATCTGGGCGGTTTCCACCGATGTTGCGGATGAGAACATGCAGAAAGCAGATGTGGTGCTGTTAGGGCCCCAGATCAAATTCATGGCGGATGCTTTGAAGGCGAAAGGAGTCAGACTCCGGATACCTGTGGATGTGATAGAGTCATCGGATTACGGAACCTGCAATGGAAAAAATGTGCTGAAACAGGCATTGACATTAAAGAAGAGGAATCAATAACTATGCAGATTTTAAAACCCATCCCCATGGCAACTATTTGGGGAGGAACCAGGCTGATTCCCTATGCTAAAGGCTATAAAGGAGAAAACATAGGGCAGCTTTATACCGTAAAATGCAACAAGGACTGCAGCAACCAGATCGTTGGCGGAAGTTATGCCGGAAAAACATTCTATAAATATTACCAGGATGCGAGACAGCGGTTTGATATGAGCTTTGAGGAATATCCCCTTCTGATTGCCCTCGTGGATGCAAAAGAGGACTTAAGTGTTCAGGTTCATCCAAATGACAGCTGTGCGGCAAAACTGGAACAGCAGCCTTTTGGAAAAACCGAATCCTGGTATTTTCTGGAGGCGCCGGACCGGGGGACAATTGTAAATGGCTGTCTGTGCTATGGCAGAGATGAGCTGGTGGAAAGAGCTTGCTCCAATGATTTTGAACATATCATAGACTATCTGGAGGTGAAAAAGGGCGACTATGTCTTTGTGGAGGCAGGAACGCTGCACGCCTTAGGCGGAGGTTCCATGGTTTATGAGGTACAGGAAAACAGTGACCTGACGTATCGGTTTTATGATTATGGCAGAAAGGATTCCCAGGGAAATTCCAGACCTCTTCATATTGAAAAGGCTCTGGAGGCAGTTGATGTGAGTTTAAAGTCAGCGGTATTATCCGGGGAAGCCGGCCATCAGGAGAAGAAATACTGGAGCGGTTATTTGAAAGGCAGAAGCTGCCGCAATGTGTCTGACCGGCTTGAAATGGTTACGGTTATCGGAGGGGAGAGTCCGGTTAGCGGAGTGATGGTACATAAGGGAATGACGATTGTGCTTGAACCGGGAGAAAGAGTGGAGTTTTCCGGTGAAATTGAGGCGATTGTGGCAAGATCTTTAGTAAAATGAGGAGTATCTTATGTTTAACAAAGAATTTTTGTGGGGCAGTTCGACGAACGCCCAGCAGTTTGAGGGAGGGTATGACAAAGGCAGTAAAGGCCTTTCGATTGCAGATGTCCGGGTGATTCCAAATGCGGCAGCAGAGGCAAACTTTGATGATTTCAAACAGGCGAGCAATCATTATGAACATTATAAAGAAGACATTGCCTATTATCATCAGATGGGATTTCAGATTTACCGGCTGACCATGGCCTGGACCAGGATTTATCCCAACGGAGACGATGGGGAGCCCAATCAGGAAGGGATCGATTTTTACAGCAATGTTATCGATGAACTGTTAAAGTATAACATACAGCCGGTAGTAACCCTTTATGCTTACGACTTACCATATCATCTGGTTGAAAAATACAACGGTTTTTTGTCCAGAGATTGCATTGATGAATTTTTGAAATATGTCAGGACCGTGGTGACTGCCTTTAAAGGGCGTGTAAAATACTGGGTGCCGTTTAATGAACAGAATCTGCTGATGTTTGATACCCTTTATATGACCGGATACAAGTGCAGGGACAGACAGGAATCCTTTACGGTAGAACACCATATGAACCTTGCATACGCGCGGTGTACAAAGCTGATCCATGAAATTGATCACCAGGCAAAGACAGGCGGCAATATAGGCAATATCTGCCCGTATCCGGCGACCTGCAGGGCAGAAGATGTGGAGGCCTGTGAAGAGTATAAGTATCTGGTGGGGTACAATTATGGGGATGTATATGTCAGAAAAATGTATTCCGGCTTTTATTTAAAATCTCTTGAAAAGCTCAATCTGGATCAGATAATCCTGCCCGGCGATTTGGATATCATTGCACAGGCGGAGCCGGACTTTCTGTCCCTGACCTATTATCACAGCAGCATTGTAAAGGATGAAGGAAAAGAGAAGCTGTTATCAGCCTCCAACCGGAAGGCGGTGAATCCATATCTTAAGCAGACAGAGTGGAAGTGGAACATCGATCCTTATGGATTCAAGCATTTTGTAAAAGATTATTATCACAGGTATCAAATCCCTATTTTGATTCTGGAAAACGGTTATGGGTACCGGGATGTGCCGGATGAAGACGGGAACATTGATGATGGATACCGGATTGAATTTCTCCGTGACCATATTTTAAGAATGAAAGAAATGGTGGAGGAAGGCGTGGATATAATCGGATATCTGACCTGGTCGGCCATTGATTTGTACTCTACACGTGAAGGATTTAACAAACGGTATGGGTTTGTTTATGTAGATAAAAATGATGACTTTAAAAGAATACCGAAAAAGAGCTTCTACTGGTATAAAAAGGTGATTGAAACAAATGGAGAAGAATTATAGCAAAACAGAAGAACCGGGGGAGTAAGGATCATGAAAATCGGAGTAACAGGCAGTCTGTATCTTGCTTTGATGATAAGCACAGTATTCCCCCTTCTGATTATGCTGCATATGGGAGCAAGGAAGAAGCTTCAGTTTAAACTGCTTGCGTGTGGAGCCGGAATTTATCTGGTGGTGCAGGCAGGAGCAGTGCCGTTCCTTTTAAATGGATTGAAACGATATTCATTTATGAATGGAAGTTTGCCTGCCATGGTTATAACGGCGACCCTTTCCACAGCCTTGGATATTTTGTCCCTTGTATTGCTGTTTCGTTATCTCCTAAAAGATAACCGCTCTTACAAGGCCGCCATTTCCATCGGTTTTGGAAGGGGGCTCCTGGAGTCCGTATGTTTGGCAGGTATTCCGTTTATTGCTGATCTTTCCATCTTAATGGCTGCTGAAAATGGAACCATGAGCCAGATGAGCACTGCGGGTCAGGAATCAGTGCAGGCGGCAGCAGCTTTCCTGCAGGGGATCAGCGGAAGGGAATTTCTTCTGTCAGCAGTTTATGAAGTAAGCAGTATGGTGATGGTTTCTGCGTTGATCTGCCTGATGCTCATTTATTTTAAAAGCTGGAATATGAGGAAATTTATGGGGACAACGGCTGCAATGACCGGCATCAGGCTGACGGGCGTTTTATTGGGAAAGCAATCCTTCTGGCTGCTGCTCTGTTACAGTCTTACAGTTCTGATTACTAGCTTTTTGATTTTGTATAAGATCAGAAGGCAGGTGGTTTGCTTCAGTAAAAACAGAAAGAAAGAGGTTGTTAATGAATGAAAAGATTTTATGTCCATCCATGATGTGTGCAAATTATGGAAATCTGGAGCAGGAAATCAAGAGCCTGGAAGAGGCAGGGGCGGATATCTTTCATTTGGATCTGATGGATGGAGAATTTGTACCTAATTTTGGCATGGGACTTCAGGACATTGAATACATTGCACGAACAGCCGGCCGGCCGGCAGATATTCATTTGATGATAGAAAATCCGGGGGACTATATAGAAAAGTTTGTTCAGATGGGAGTGGAGATTATTTATGTCCATCCGGAATCTGATGTACATATTGCCAGGACCCTGCAGAAGATCATAGATGCCGGAGCAAAACCGGGAATAGCGATCAATCCGGGGACGTCCGTTGAGACCGTAAGTCCCTTACTGGAATTGGTGGATTATGTGATGGTTATGACTGTGAATCCCGGTTTTGCAGGGCAAAAATATATTGGATTTGTAGATCGGAAAATTCAGAAGCTGGTATCCATAAAAGGGGAGTATCATTTTAAGCTCATGGTGGATGGAGCCTGTTCTCCTGAAAAGATACAGGAGCTGTACCAGGCCGGAGTGGATGGGTTTATACTTGGAACATCAGCCCTGTTTGGCAAGGGCCGCAGCTATAAAGAAATTATGGCGGAGCTCAGGGCATTGCATTGATACGGCAGCTGAGGGGAATTTTATATGTAAGAATAAAAGGCATGCTGCAAAACTAATCAGATAATTAGTTTTGCAGCATGCCATTCTTTTTGTTACATCCCAGCGAACTGGTTTTTAACTTTGGAAATTTTCTGCTGCTCTGCCTGTTCTGTGGTGTACCATCCCTTTGCGGACATTTTCTTGTAAATATCGCTCTGCATGCACAGGCTGTCATTTAATGCTCCGTCAAATGCCTGATGCACGTTCATGGTAGGGGATTCGATGGTTCCATGCAGATATAAGTCGCACACTCCCTTTGTAGTGTGGAGCAGGTTCTCCATAATACACTTGTCATCCATATGTGATTCCTCCTTACACTAAGTTATAGAAGCTGTCAAAAATCTGCTGGTGCTGTTGGAGAAGCTGCTGTGCGCAAGCTTTTAATTCCGGATCCTGCAGATTCTGTGCCGCTTCCTGGCACTGGGTTTTTAAAAAAGTCTCATGGCCAAGAGCATCTTCAATATAAGTTAATTCCTTTGGGCTCATGTTTCATCACCTCCAGTCTTAGTATGGAGGTTTTTATACAATCCATTCACTTCAAGGCTAATTCTTTTTTTGTTAAACCAGAAAACTCCCTCTGTTTTAAGGCAGAGGGAGTTTTTGAAATTAAATTTCGTTTATTTTTCTCTTTACATAGGTTGTATGCAGCAGGTGGTGAGCCTTTTCGCTTCCAGGTTCTCCAAGGTAGGTCTCGTACAATTCCTTGATTGCAGGGTTTTCATGAGACTTACGGATGGTCTTGGCAGCGTCTTCATCATAAAGGACCTTTGCACGGAGGCTGCGGATATCGGTTGTATTGCGCACAAAGCCAGGCTGCTGAGGCTGGCCGCCGCCGTTTACACAACCGCCGGGGCATCCCATGATCTCAATGAAATGATAGTTTGCTTCTCCGGATTTTACTCTGTTAAGGAGTTCTCTTGCATTGCCCAGGCCGGAAGCAACAGCAACATTTACATCCATGTCGCCTACCCGGTAGGAGGCTTCCTTGATTCCCTTTGTTCCGCGGACATCAGCGAAATCAGGCTTTTCAAGCTCTTCGCCTGTCAGGCTTTCCACGGCGGTTCTTAAAGCTGCTTCCATAACGCCTCCGGTAGTACCGAAGATAACGGCTGCGCCGGTACCAAGACCTAAAGGAGTGTCAAAATCTTCATCAGGAAGCTCTGTGAACCGGATACCGGCCTGTTTGATCATCCTGGCCAGCTCTCTGGTGGTCATGGAATAGTCTACATCAGGAGAGCCGTTGGCATCCTGGTCGTCTCTGCCGATCTCAAATTTCTTAGCGGTACATGGCATGACACTGACGGATACAATTTCTTCCGGCTTTAAGCCCATCTTTTCCGCATAATAAGATTTTGCAATAGCGCCGAACATCTGCTGCGGGGATTTACAGGAAGATAAGTTCTCTGTCATATCCGGGAAGTAGTGCTCACAGTATTTGATCCATCCTGGAGAACAGGAGGTGATCATAGGAAGAACGCCGCCGTTTTGTACACGGTCAATGAATTCATGGGCTTCTTCCATGATGGTCAAGTCGGCGCTGAAGTTGGTATCAAATACCTTATCAAAGCCCAGCCTTCTTAAAGCGGCAACCATCTTTCCCTCCACATTGGTTCCGATGGGATAACCGAATTCCTCTCCCAGCCCTGCACGGACAGCGGGAGCGGTCTGAACGATCACATGTTTTGACCGGTCTGCGATGGCAGCAGCTACTTCGTCAATGCTGCTCTTCTCATAGAGCGCGCCGGTCGGACAGACTGCAATACACTGTCCGCAGGATACACAGCTTGTTTCCCCAAGTCCCTTTTCAAAGGCAGAACCAATGATGGTGGCAAAGCCGCGTTCATTGGGGCCGATTACGCCGATTCCCTGAACCTTTTCACAAACAGCAGAGCAGCGGCGGCACAGGATACATTTGCTGTTGTCCCGGACCATATGGGCCGCACTCTCATCAGGAGTGGAAGGTGTCTTAGCGCCATCGTAATAATCATCCACTTCAACGCCCAGTTCCTTGCATAAGGTCTGTAATTCGCAGTTTCCGCTGCGGATACAGGATAAACAGGAGCGGTCATGATTGGAAAGGATGAGCTGAAGGGTTTTCTTTCTGTAGTCACGCAGCTTTGGCGTGTTGGTCAATACTTCCAGACCCGGATTAATGGGATATACGCAGGAAGCGGCCAGTCTGCCACCGTTGATTTCAACAGTACAGATACGGCAGGCAGCAATTTCATTCATATCTTTTAAAAAGCATAAGGTCGGTATCTCAACATGGGCCAGTCTGGCGGCCTCCAAAATGGTGGAGCCGGCCGGAGCGCTTACTTCCATGCCATTGATTTTTATTGTGATATTCTCCATGATCCAATTTCCCTCCATTATTTCTTGTAGACAGCGTCAAATTTACATTTCTCCATACATACGCCGCACTTGATACACTTCTCAGGATCAATGACATGTGGGTTCTTAACGGAACCGGAGATGGCGTTCACCGGACAGTTTCTTGCACAAAGAGTACAGCCCTTACATTTCTCAGCGTCAATGTGATAGGAGAGCAGCGCTTTGCACACACCGGAAGGACATGTCTTGTTAACAATATGGGCATTGTATTCGTCGCGGAAGAACTTAAGGGTTGAAAGAACCGGGTTTGGTGCTGTCTGTCCAAGGCCGCAGGCGGAGTTTTCTTTTACGTAATAGCACAGCTCTTCCAGACGGTCTAAGTCTTCCAGCGTTGCCTGTCCCTTGGTGATCTTGTCAAGGATTTCATGCATACGCTTTGTACCGATACGGCAAGGGGTACATTTGCCGCAGGATTCTTCAACCGTGAATTCCAGGAAGAACTTGGCAATGTCAACCATACAGTCGGTTTCATCCATAACGATCAGACCGCCGGAGCCCATCATGGAGCCGATTGCAATCAGGTTGTCATAATCAATGGGAATATCGTAGTGTTCCACAGGGATACAGCCGCCGGATGGTCCTCCGGTCTGGGCAGCCTTGAATTTTTTGCCGTTTGGAATGCCGCCGCCGATCTCTTCAATGATCTCACGAAGGGTGGTTCCCATAGGAACTTCCACCAGTCCGGTGTTGTGGATTTTGCCGCCTAAAGCGAATACCTTTGTTCCCTTGGATTTCTCAGTACCCATGGAAGCGAACCATTCCGGGCCGTTTAAGATGATCTGTGGGATATTTGCATAAGTTTCAACGTTATTTAAGATGGTTGGTTTGCCGAACAGACCTTTTTGTGCCGGGAACGGAGGACGTGGCCTTGGCTCACCGCGGTTGCCTTCGATGGAAACCATGAGGGCGGTCTCTTCACCGCAGACAAATGCGCCTGCGCCTAAACGAAGATCAATGTTAAAGGAAAATCCTGATCCAAAGATATCGTCGCCTAAAAGCTCCATCTCTCTGGCCTGATCAATGGCAATTTTTAAACGCTGTACAGCGATTGGGTACTCAGCACGCACGTAGATGTAGCCCTGGGAAGCGCCGATGGCGTAACCTGCAATAGTCATGGCCTCTAAAAGGGCATGAGGATCACCCTCTAAAACGGAACGGTCCATAAATGCGCCTGGGTCACCCTCGTCCGCGTTGCAGCAGACATATTTCTGGTCCGCATCGTTTTGGCTGGCCAGCTTCCATTTAAGGCCGGTTGGAAAGCCTGCGCCGCCTCGTCCTCTTAATCCGCTGTCTAAGAGAGCCTGGATCACTTCGCCGGGAGTCATCTCCGTAAGAACCTTTCCTAGAGCCTGGTATCCGCCGGTACCGATGTATTCTTCAATTTCCTCCGGGTTGATGACACCGCAGTTGCGCAGAGCGATCCTGTGCTGTTTTTTATAGAAATCCGTATCACTTAAGGCCTTGATTCCTGCCGGAGTCACTGTCTCATCATAAAGCAGTCTTTCCACAGGACGTCCTTTTAATAAGTGCTCGGTTACGATTTCAGAAATATCATCTTCCTTTACCATGGCATAGAAGGTGGCATCGGGATAAATGATCATAATGGGGCCTAAGGCACAAAGGCCGTGGCAGCCTGTCTGTACAACGGATACTTCCTCATCCAGACCCTGTTTCTTTAATTCATCTCTTAATGTTACCATAATCTGCTGGCTTCCGGAGGAAGTACACCCTGTGCCGCCGCAAACTAATACATGTGAACGATACATCCTGTTTCCTCCTTATTTGATGTCAGCTGAAGCTAACGTATAGTTTTGAACTACATGACCACCCAGTAAATGCTCCTTGTAAACTTCTTCCGCTTTTTCCGGGGTCATCTTGATATATGTAACTTTGTCTTTTCCGGGTTCCAGAATCTCAACGATCGGTTCATACTGGCATAAGCCGATGCAGCCGGTCTGAGTAACGGAAAAACGGTCTGTCATCTGATTTTCCTGAACCAGGGTTGACAATGTATTAAGAACAGGTCTTGCGCCGCTGGCAATTCCGCATGTAGCCATGCCGACCAGGATCCGTGTGCGGCCATGATCTTCACCGCGCATGCTGACCTGACCCTGCATCTTTTCACGAATTGCTTTTAATTCTTCAAGAGTCTTCATGTTATTCCTCCAATTTTCCATACTGGTGAATCAAGGGGATATGTCTGCATATCCGGTCAATTCACAAACCTAAGGCTGAAATGGTTTTCAACCTTGATCTGACGGGCCTAAACGGCCGCGCCTCCGTCTGTTTCCAATTTGTTTTCACTAAGATATTCTCTTATGTAAGCCGATACCTCAGGGGTGTCAAAGGGGATATCCCCTAAAATTTCCCGGAAATCTCTGGTGTCCAGCTCAAATGACGCTTGGTTATAACGATAGATATAGAGAAAGTCTGTGTCCGGATGGCAGGTGATAAGGGTTTCAATGGTACTGTTTATATCACCAAGAGGCATGCGGTCAATATGGGACAGTCCAAAAACAGCGGTCACCGCTGTTCCTGCTCCAGGCTCCGACTTAATGGAAAAGCTTCCGCCTGTGCTTTCCGCCGCATATTGAAAGAATGGGACGCCAAGGCCCACCTTTCTGGTTCCCCTGGTGGTAAAAAATGGATCCGTTACTTTAAGTACCTGTTCTTTTGTCATACCGCAGCCGTTGTCCTCAATGGTGACAATCAGTTTGTCTGCCTCAGTATCAACAGAAACGAGAATGGTAACCAGGGTAGCGCCTGCCCGTGTGGAATTTTCTGCCACATCCAGAATGTTTAAAGAAATCTCTGTCATCATAAGCGCAATTTTTTATTCATATTTAGCAAGAATACCAGGAACGTCATCAGCGCTCAGCCTTCCGTAAACCTCTCCGTTCACCATCATGACGGGAGCAAGGCCACAGGCACCCACGCAGCGGCAGGAGTCAAGTGAATACTTTCCGTCCGGCGTGCATTCGCCGTTGGTAATTCCGAGAAGTTCTTCAAGCTTATGGAAGATGTCTCCGGAACCCTTTACATAGCATGCAGTTCCAAGACAGACAGATATCTGATATTTACCCTTTGGCTGAAGCGCGAACTGGGCATAAAAGGTTGCTACACCATAAATTTTCTCAAGCGGTATGCCCGTTTCGTCAGAAATCATGGTCTGGACTTCGATTGGAAGATAGCCATAAATCTCCTGCGCCTTTTGCATGATAGGCATTAGAGATCCTTTTGTGTCACTTAGCAGGGAAATTGCTTCTTTTAAAGCAGCTTCCTGCTCTTTTGTCCCGTTAAACTGGACGCCTTGTGTTTTACAAGCCATTTGATAACCTCCTTAAATGTTGCTTATGCAATGTAACTGATATTTTAACATGTTATTGAGAAAAAATCTATAGTTTAATCAACATTCGACAAAAAAATAACAAACCCTCCGTGTAATATTTCTATACCGGACGGACTATTTATGGTATAATCATCAATAATGGTGCGAATTGTTTGAATAGAGCGAATGAAAGAAGGGAGAGCGTCAATATGACAGTAAGAGATGTGAAAGATAAACTGGGTGCCCGGGTTCTGGCAGGTGAGGACCATTTGGATGAAGAGGTCCGGAGTGCCTGCGGTTCTGATATGATGAGTGATGTACTGGCGTTTTCCAAGGATCATTCAGTCCTGCTTACGGGACTGTGCAACCCTCAGGTAATTCGTACGGCAGAGATGTTAGACATTGTCTGTATTGTGTTTGTCAGGGGCAAGAAGCCGGATGAATCCATGCTTCAGATGGCGGAGGAGCGAGGTCTCATCATCCTGTCAACAGGACACCGCATGTTCTCGGCCTGCGGAATGCTTTATGAGGCCGGGCTTCATGGAGGTGCTATTTAATGACGGATATGATAACATTTCATTACAGCATTTCTCCCGATGATTTTACAAGGGCGGGAGAGGCCAGCAGCGATGTGAAAAGCAAGCTGAAAAAGATGGGGGTCACCCCGGAAGCTGTTCGCAAGGTGGCCATTGCCATGTATGAGGGGGAGATCAACATGGTGATTCATGCGAAAGGCGGGGACATAACCGTTAACATAACCCCGGACCGGATCGAGATGATCTTAAATGATGTTGGACCGGGAATCCCGGATATCGGCCTTGCCATGCAGGCAGGATACTCCACTGCACCGGACGCGGTGCGTTCCCTTGGCTTTGGAGCCGGAATGGGACTTCCAAATATGAAAAAATATTCGGATGATATGGAGATCGATACAGTCATAGGAAAAGGGACGACCATTCGTATGGTGGTGAATATATAAAAGGCTTCTTCTTGGGCATACCTCTATGCCCAAAAGGCGTGGGTAATCACACGGAAACACCCTTCGGGTATACCTCTATGCCCAAAAGGCGTGAGCAATAATGCGGAAATGAGGTAATAAAGTGGATAAATTTTATCATTCGGTCAGGCTTGATGAAGAGCTTTGTATGGGATGTATCAATTGCATCAAACGGTGTCCTACTCAGGCCATCAGGGTGAGAAACGGGAAGGCACAGATCAACAGTAAATTCTGCATTGACTGCGGAGAGTGCATCCGGGTATGTCCTCACCATGCAAAGCATGCCACATATGATAAGCTTGAGGTTTTAAAACAGTATGAATATACAGTGGCCTTGCCGCCTCCATCCCTTTACAGCCAGTTTAACAATCTGGATGATGTAAATATTGTTTTAAATGCTCTTCTTATGATGGGCTTTGATGATGTATTTGAGGTAAGCGCGGCTGCGGAGCTTGTGAGTGAGGCTACCAGGGAGTATTTAAGCGAAAATCCGGACAAGCTTCCGGCAATCAGCACTGCCTGTCCTTCTGTGGTGCGGCTCATCCGGGTCAAGTTCCCGAACCTGATCCCCAATCTGCTGCCCTTAAACCCTCCGGTGGAGGTGGCGGCTATTCTTGCAGCCCAGAGAGCCATGGAAAAGACCAGACTTGAAAGAGATAAGATCGGGATTATTTTCATTTCCCCCTGTCCTTCCAAGGTCACTTATGTGAAGTCTCCTCTTGGTACAGAGCACAGCGAAGTGGATAAGGTGCTTGCCATAAAGGATGTATATCCCAGGCTTTTATCCTGTATGAAGGCGGTGGGAGATGACCCGCCTGAGATCGGGACTTCAGGGAAGATCGGGATCAGCTGGGGCCGGAGCGGAGGAGAGGCCAGCGGCCTGTTTACCGAGGATTATCTGGCTGCAGATGGCATTGAAAATGTCATCCGGGTCCTGGAGGATATGGAGGACCAGAAATTTACCAATTTAAAATTTGTGGAGCTTAATGCCTGCAACGGCGGCTGCGTGGGCGGCGTGCTCACGGTGGAAAACCCCTATGTGGCGGAGGTGAAGCTGAAACGGCTCCGGAAGTACATGCCTGTGGCAAGGAGCCACATGCAGGCAGGAGCAGAAGAACTGGTAAAGTGGACCAAGGAGGTCCAGTATGAGCCGGTGTTTAATTTAGGCGAAACCATGATGGAAAGCTTTGCAAGGCTTAATCAGGTGGAACGGCTGTTAAAGAAGCTTCCCGGCTTAGACTGCGGTTCCTGCGGAGCGCCTACCTGCAAGGCCCTGGCAGAAGACATTGTACGGGGAGAGGCAGTAGAATCGGACTGCGTTTATTTCCTCAGGGACAATGTGCATAAGCTGTCAGAGGAGGTTTCCAGGCTGGCGGCCGATATTGTGGAAGGCGACAGTGAAAGCTATGAAAAGTTTAAGGTCATGACAAAGTACATCCAGAGAATTTCTGATGAAATGACTCAGCTTGACAGAAAAGACGGGAGGAAACAAAATGACGATAAGAGAATTGATTGACAGCAATTTGTTTGAACTTGTAAATGCAGGAGAAGAGCTTGACCGTGAGATCAAAAAACCGTTTTGCTGCGATTTATTAAGCATTGCAATGGGAAGGGCAACTGAGGGGTGCGCATGGGTAACGGTGATGGGTAACATAAATACTCTTGCAGTGGCCTCTCTTGCCGACGCTGCCTGTGTGATCATGGCAGAAGGGGCTGCTCTTGACGAAGCAGCCGTAAAAAAGGCAGCGGATCAGGAGATCACGGTTTTAAAAACAGAGCTGCCCATCTTTGAGGCCGCCCTGCTGGTCTACCAAAGACTGCCCCATGATGAATCTGACCTATGATCTTCACATTCATTCCTGCTTATCACCGTGCGGGGATGATGATATGACACCGGCAAATATTGTGGGAATGGCTGCCTTAAAAGGGCTTGACGTGATCGCTGTGACGGATCATAATTCCTGTAAAAACTGTCCGGCTGTGCTTCATTTTGCAGAGGAATACGGGATCCTTGCAGTGCCTGGAATGGAAATCTGTACTTCTGAGGAGGTACATGCGGTATGCTTGTTTTCCAGCCTTGAAAGGGCAATGGAATTTGATGAATACGTGTATGAACGGCTGCTGCCTTTCCCCAATAATGAGGAAATATTTGGAAAGCAGCAGATATATAATAAGGAAGATGTAGTATGCGGGACAGTGCCAAATCTTCTTATTAACAGCGTGGATATCTCCTTTGATGAACTGTGGGATCTGGTAAGGTCTTATGAAGGTGTTATGTTTCCGGCTCATATTGACAGGTCAGCCAACAGCCTGCTCTCCAACTTAGGATTTGTGCCTCCTGGCAGCCAGTTTGCCACGGCAGAGGTAAAGGATCTTACGAAACTTCATGAGCTGAGGAAAAGGAACCCATATCTGGAGGGCTGCCGGATCATAAGCAATTCCGATGCCCACTATCTGGAGGACATTCATGAGCCCAGGCTAACCGTAGAGGCAGAGGAAAAAACCATGGATGCAGTTGTCCGGGCTCTGCTGCACCACCAGAACTTTTTTATTTAAGTTGGGAAATCTCCTTCCAATTTTCTCTTGTTTCCTGTATAGTAGTGGTTATGGCAACAGGGTTATACCCTGAGGCTATACCTCTATGCCCAAAAAGCATGGGCAGTAATAAGGAAAGGAGAGATGTGACATGAAAAAACTATTACAATGGGGCTTTGGTTTGATGACCGTAGCACTTGTGACAGCATTCGTACCGGCTACGCCGTTTCCGTCTATGGCAGATGAAACAGCATCGGGCCAGGAGGCGGCGGAAGTACGGAATGGCTGGATAGATGAAAACCTGGGTCCTGGTGTGGCCAGGTGGGTAGACGAGAATGGAAATATTTCAGAACAACCGGGTAAGCAAGGAGAAGAAGGGGGCAGTGATGAGAGTCAGAACAGCTCTGTGGCCCAGGACTTAAATGACGGAACAACATCAGAGGGGCAGCAGGAGACGGCAGCCCAGGAAAGCCAGGAACAGGTGCCGGCAGGACGCCAGATTGACCCTTCCAGGCCAATGGTGGCTCTGACCTTTGATGACGGGCCATTTGCTCCTGTGGGAAATCAGATCATGGACTGTCTGGCCCAATATGGCGGAAAGGCTACATTTTTCGTGGTGGGCAGCCGGGTTTCCGCTTATGGGGCTGAAATGCAGCGCATGGCTGCGGAAGGGCATGAGATCGGCAATCACACTTATGAGCACAAAACTCTCACAAAGTTAAACGGGGCTCAGATCCAGAGCCAGATCAACCTTTGCAATGATGCGGTACAAGCTGCCTGCGGTGTCAGGCCTTCCCTGGTAAGGCCTCCGGGAGGAGCGAAAAACAACACGGTCATTGCAAATGTCCAGGCTCCTGTCATTATGTGGAGCATTGATACGCGGGACTGGAAGACGAGAAATGCGGCAAAGACGGTAAATGCGGTAATGAGTCAGGTACGGGACGGGGATATTGTTCTGATGCATGAGCTTTATTCCCAGAGTGGGGCGGCTGCCCTTGAAATCATCCCAAGGCTTACGGAGGCAGGATACCAGTTGGTTACGGTAAGTGAGATGGCCGCGCTGCGGGGAGGAGCTGCTCCGGGCGGTGTTTATTTTCATTTTTACCCGTAAAGGCTGAATGAAACAGTATAGAATCTAATAAGAAATGGGACATGGGGCTGTAAAATAAGTCCCTCCTGAAATAGGATTCATATCAGCGAACGCTGATATGAATCCTATTTCAAATTTTATATTGATTTCGCCCGGAAAAATAATTATGATATCTTTGTTTAAGCAAAAAATGCGCACTCAATGTTACCCTTGGGAATCCAAGGGGATAAATGATTCCATCCCGCTGGCTTTTTATGCAGCTGTCAGTAACCGGCTTTTTTTATTATGATACTTGTAAAGATTATAACTACATGAAATTAAAGTGAGCTCAAGACTTACGTTCTTTTCGCCTCGTCTTTAGAGCCGTTTGTACGACTTATCCCACTTGATTACCCAAAGGTTCCCTCTGCCTGAATGCTTCGATTCATTCGCAAAAGTGCTCCATGAATGGATTCCAGGTTACTCATCACTTCTTGGTGGATTGCTGTTAATTCCTGATTCATGCATATGGTTCTGTTCCCGGATTTCTTTTTACAGCAGTCAGGCTTATATGGGCAGTCCTCACAGCTTTCACATTCGTATATTTCTTCTGTTCTTCCATACTTGTTTTTATATACTTGTTTCTTGTATTTAAACTTAAATCTTTTTCCATTCAGACAGATAAGAGCACCTGACTTATCTCTTTTAAAGTTGACAGCCCGGTATGGATCATTGTGGTATTTCTTATCCGTGGTTTCTTTTTTAAACATGGTAAACTTCATGAACTTTTCCATGCCGTGCTCTTCGCAGTAAAGATAATTATTATACGAACCATACCCGGCATCTGCAACTGGATATTTGGGATAATGTCCATAGATGCTGTTGAACTTTTCCATGAGCGGCACAAAGCATTCCATGTCAGAGGCGTAGGGTTTTACATCAACTGTTGCTATGTATTCATCACATATCGCCACCTGTAGATTGTAGGCCGGAAGGAGCTGGTCATTTCCCATATAGTCCCGTTTTATTCTCATGAAAGTAGCATCGCAGTCGGTCTTCGAATAGCTGTTTCTTTCATTTCCACATATTTCTATGTGCTTTGCATATGATTTCAGACGTTCCAGAAATCTTTGCATCTCCTGATATTGGCGCTGCTCCATACTTTTTCTGTGCCCAGTCCCTGACACAAGCTTTATCATATCCAGGCCGGTTGCTGTTTTATAGTTTTCAAGTAATTCTGTGACATAATCAATGGCATATTCATTTCGCTTTTCAAGTTTTATTCCCATATAGTCTAAAACATTTGTATTCATCGAATCAATTAATGCCGATAGTTTTTCAAAAACTTTATCACGGTTACGAAGACATGATTTTTTCCACACCCAGGTATAACGGTTCGCATTTGCTTCGATTTTTGTGCCATCAATATATGTATGCTCCAGATCCACCTGATCCTTTTTAAAAATGTAGCTGTTAATATCGGTAAAGATCTGTTCAATTGAATCCGTCAATTCATTGCGAATTAGATTCCCAAACGTCGCAAAAGAAGGAGCCTTCATATCATCAAGGAGATAGATATATCGAATATCATTCCTGCAAAGTATTTCTATTTCACGCAGAGAGCAGATGCCGTGCTCCATGAAAGCAAAGAGTATAACTTTAAGGAGTTTTTGTTCATCACATCTTGGACGACCTGTTTTGTATCCCTTCTCTACAAAATATCTTGATAGGTCAATGTGATCCATCACCTCACAAAAAGTGTATACCGGATCAGAAACATTAATTATTTTTTCGATATCTAATGGTAATTTCAACTGACGTGAGGTATAATTACCATTGGTGTGGTTTTTTAGTCGCATAATTAATTATACCAAAAAATCGCTGTGGTCTCACGACCTCAGCGATTTTTTTAGGGAAGTTTTTTTACAGCCCCATTTTTATTGTCATAATGGGAATCCTTATATAAACAGTCATTTGATTCGCTTTTCGGCGTAATCTGCCAGCAGCTTGCAGCGGCTGAATATAGGGAAAACAGCATTTTAAAAACTGCCTGTTGACAAATGAGGAAAATAATTGTATCATTGTACTAGTTGATTAATACAACAATACAAAAAGGAGGCGGTATCATGATCTGGAAACTGACCGATGACCGGCCTATATGGATACAGCTTGTTGATCAGCTCACTTTGCGCATCGTGTCCGGCGTATATGCATCCGGCGCGGCTGTGCCAACGGTGCGCGGGCTGGCCAGTGAGGCAGGTGTAAACCCAAACACCATGCAGCGTGCCCTGGCAGAGCTGGAAAGCAGGGGGCTGGTAGAAACGCGCCGCACAGCGGGACGGATTGTTACAGAGGATCTGTCACTCATCCGCAGTGTGCGGGAAGAGATTGCTTATGCGCGAATGGATGAATTTCTTGCGTCCATGCGTGCCCTGGGCTACACCGATGAGCAAACCCGGGAGCTGCTTGCAGCATGGAATAAAAAGGAGGAACATGTATGAATCAGGAGCTTATTACTGCGCGCGGCCTGACAAAGGTTTACGGTACAAAGCCCGCGCTTGACCATATTGATCTGACGGTGGGCCGCGGTCGGATTATCGGCCTTCTGGGTCCTAACGGCTCAGGTAAGACCACCTTTATCAAGCTTTTGTGCGGACTGTTACAGCCCACTTCCGGCACGCTGGAAGTAAACGGCAATGCGCCCGGCGTGGAAACCAAGTCAGTCATTTCTTATTTGCCGGACCGCATGTACTTTGCCGACTGGATGAAAGCCTGTGATCTGACCGACTTCTTCGCTGATTTTTACGTAGATTTTGACCGGGCAAAGGCAACGGAAATGTTTGCTGCCCTTGGCATCCGGTCCAATGACCGGCTGAAAACCATGTCTAAGGGTACCAAGGAGAAGGTGCAGCTTGCGCTTATTATGAGCCGGAAGGCGCAGCTTTATCTGCTTGACGAGCCCATCGGCGGCGTTGACCCGGCAGCGCGTGACTTCATTCTGAACACGATTCTGACCAATTATAACGAAAATGGCACAGTCATGCTGTCCACACACCTGATTTCCGATATTGAGCGCGTGTTAGACGAGGCTATTTTCCTGCAAAACGGCAAGGTTGTGCGCCACGACACCGTAGATAACATCCGGGAGCAGGAAGGCAAGTCAGTCGATCAGCTGTTCCGCGAAATCTTCGCCTACGGCAGCTAATAAAAGGAGGAAATAAGATGTTTGGCAAACTTTGCAAATATGAGTTCAAATCCATTGTGCGCACCCTTGCGCCCATTTACCTGGCGGTTATCGCCATATCCATTCTCAATGCGTTTATGGGCATAGGCTCTCTGTCCAACGGCTATTATGACAGCCTGATGTCCGGTTTAAGCTTTGGACACGGACTGCTTAGCCTGATTCAGACGATCTCCGTGATCGCCTACTTCGGCGTTCTGGTTGCTCTGAGTGTACTGACGCTGATCATTGTCATTCAGCGGTTTTATAAGGGTCTTCTGTGTGATGAAGGCTATTTGATGTTTACCCTGCCGGTGAAGCCCTGGCAGCTGATTGCAGCAAAGGGTACGGTGGCATTTGGGATGTCTTTAGCCAGTATCCTGACGGCTTTTGTATCCATTTTTATTCTGGTGCTGGGTGCCGCAGGCCCTTCCAGGGTTTTTACGGCAATTACTGATCCCCAGATATGGGCTGTCATCAACCGCGGGATTGCTCAGGTTCCGTCCTGGCCGCTGTTTGTGCTTGAACTGATCATTCTGGTCATTGTCAGCGGACTTGTCAAGCTTTATCATATGTACTTTTCCATGGCACTGGGCCATCTTTCCGGCAAGCACCGAATCATGATGTCCGTTGTCGCCTTTATTGCAATATCCATGCTTTTTAGCTTTATAAACGGCCTGGCAATGATCATACTGGCAAAAGTACCATCCTTTCAATCCTTCTTCCGCATGATTGAGACGATGCCCGACACACAGGGGGTGGCCTTAGTCATGCACCTGGCTTTCATCGGATCGATTATTTACAATGCAATTCAGCTTGCCATATTCTTTTTCGGCACAGAGCGCATCCTGTCCAAGCGGCTGAACTTAGAGTAATGGCAGACCGGTTTGAATGCAAACTTGGTATCTCAATCAAGATAATCAGGAAATGCTGCTCCGCAATTAATTATGTAACAATTAATTGCGGGGCATTTTTTGTGAATTCCATCCATTCATAAAAATCCTTTCTTCAGGAATTACAGCAGCCATTTTTGCAATTACCCTTCATCTCCCAGACCATGTCCTGACTCTTTGTTTACAAGTGCTGTTATAGCAGTTATAATAATGCAAAGGGATAATATAATGAAAGACTCTGCCGGTATCAGGAAAGTCAGCGGGAGTAAAAAACGAAAAATTTTATCCCGCAAATTACAGTTAAAGACATAAGAAGAGGCGGATCAGACACGGGTCAGGGAATTAAGCGATATTTAAGTATAGGGGGTAATAATATGGAATACAGAGAGGTTGGGAAAACCGGAAAACATGCAAGCATGATTGGTCTTGGCTGCGAACATCTTGACGGCAAGCCATATGAACAGGTAAAGGAGACGATTGACGCCGCACTTGAGTATGGCGTTAATATTATGGATGTTTTTATGCCTGGTACGCAAGTGCGGGAAAATATTGCAAAAGCGATTGGAAATAGGCGTGATCAGGTGATGCTGCAAGGGCATATCGGCTCCACGAATGTAAATATGCAGTATGATATCAGCCGGGACTTACCTGTGGTTAAACAGTATTTTGAAGAGCTCCTGCGGATCTTCGGATACATAGATTTTGGCATGATGTTTTTTATTGACTCGGAGCAGGACTATAAAAATGTCTTTGAGACAGATTTTGTTGCATATGTGGAGCGTTTAAAACAGCAAGGCGACATCCGGCACATTGGTTTTAGCTCCCATAACCCTGAAACGGCAATAAAGGTCATTGACACGGGAGTGCCGGAGATGATGATGTTCAGCATCAATCCCGCATTTGATATGCTTTCTTCAAAAGCGAGCATTTTCGACTGTCTTGATCATGGCTTTGATGCTAGGGCTTTTAACGGAATTGATCCCAGGCGCGCGGAATTATACAAGCTTTGTACGCAAAAACAGGTTGGTATTACTGTAATGAAAACCTTTGGCGGCGGCAAACTGCTATCCCCGGAACATACGCCTTACAGCAAGCCCATGACTTCGGCCCAGTGTATCCATTATGCACTTTCAAGGCCGGCAGTAGCCAGTGTTCTGACAGGCTGTAAAACACGGGCTGAATTACATGACACCATGAGTTATCTTTCGGCAGCCGAAGCTGATAAGGATTATTCCTGGATTTTTAACGAAGTGCATAGCGCTTTTGAGGGAAATTGCGTGTATTGTGGACATTGCCAGCCATGTCCTTCTGAAATAGATATTGCCGCTGTGAACAAATACTTAGACATCGCTAGGCTTGATAAAAAAGCCGTCCCACCCTCCATACGTTCCCATTATCAAAGCCTTCTTCATAGCGGCGATGAGTGTATAGCCTGCGGCAGCTGCGAGGAGCGCTGTCCATTTGGGGTACCGGTCATAGAAAACATGATGGAAGCAGAAATACTGCTTGGGAAAAGGGCCCAATGATGAGAGGCTCAACGTCAGGGAGGATGGTATGATCCTGGTGAATTCCGGTTATTTTTCGTCACAGACCTGGAAAATGTAAAATTTCAGGTAATAGGAGGTTTCTTCTCCTGCCCACAGGATGGGATGATCCGCTGCCTGGGTCCGGTATTCCACTTGGCGGAGGCGTTTGTGGACGTTTGCGGCTGCTTCCCGGATGGTTTTGGTGAAAAGCTCGGGGGTCATAAAGTGGGAGCAGGAACAGGTGGCTAAGTAGCCGCCGTCTTTGACCAGCTTCATGCCCCGCAGATTGATTTCCCGGTAGCCTTTTACTGCGTTTTTCACGGAGTTTCTGGATTTGGTGAAGGCTGGAGGATCCAGAATCACCACGTCGAATTTCTCTCCGTTTTTCTCAAGCTCAGGAAGAAGTTCAAAAACATCAGCGCACTGGAAGGCCACACGGTCAGATAAACCGTTTAATGCGGCGTTTTCTCTTGCCTGGGCAATACCAAGCTCAGAGGCATCTACCCCAAGGACTTCCTTGGCTCCGGCAATGCCTGCGTTTAAGGCAAAGGAGCCGGTGTGGGTGAAGCAGTCCAGGACCCGTTTGTCCTTGCATAATCGCTGAATGGCAAGGCGGTTGTATTTCTGGTCAAGGAAAAATCCGGTTTTCTGTCCTTCCTGGACGTCAACCAGGTATTTGACTCCATTTTCAATGATTTCCACCTTGGTGTCAAAGGCGGGGCCGATGAAGCCTTTTATGCGCTCCATGCCTTCCTGGAGGCGGACCTTGGCATCGCTTCGCTCGTAAATGCCGCGGATTTTTATGCCGTCCTCTTCCAGAACTTTCTTCAGTTTTTCCAGGATCACAGGCTTTAGCCGGTCAATGCCAAGGGCCAGGGATTCCACCACAAGAATATCTGAAAACTTATCCACTACCATACCGGGAAGGAAATCAGCCTCTCCGAAGATCAGGCGGCAGCTGGAGGTATCCACGGTTGCCTTCCGGTATTCCCATGCATTGCGGACTCGCATCTCCAGGAAGCTTTCGTCAGTTATGGTGTCTTTTTTACGGGACATGATGCGGATGGTGATCTTGGAATCCGTATTAATAAAGCCATGGCCCAGGAAGTAACCGTCAAAGTCTTCTACGGTTACCATGTCTCCGTTTATATAATCTCCTGTTATGGTATCGATTTCATTGTCATAGATCCACAGGCCGCCGGCTTTTAAAGCGCGGCCTTCTCCTTTTTTCAATCTTACGGTTGCTGATTCCATAAGCATACACTCCTTTATCGTTGAATGAAACCTCGTTTTAGTGAGGTGAGCAGCCGGTACAACGGCTGAAACAAAATGAGGGACAGAAAGAAATTGCCTGTTCCGTGGACGATGTCGTAGGGGATTCCTGCCGTCCACCAGGTGAGGGCTGCGCCAACGCCTCCGGCAATGAGGTAGAATCCGGAACAGAATAATCCGAACAGCATTCCAAAGATCCCGGAAAGCAGGGATATACCATAAAGCTTTGGCGCTTTGTTTTTGTAGATAAGAAATACGGCGGCCGGTAGAATGGGCCACACATATAAATAGGAAAACCACCAGAGGCCGAAGCCGTAAACCAGCCCTTCCAATATAACAAACACGTACAGGATGAGCCATACGTGTTTGCGGAATACCAGAGTGTATAAAATTAGAAGCAGGGATACCAGTTCTACGTTAGGCAGCCAGGACAACCCCACCTGACTGACAAATAAAAGGGCTGAAAGCAATGCGTCTAATACCAGCTCCCTGGTGGTAAACAGGGGATGGTTTTTCATGATTTTTTATTTTCCTCAGAGGACAAGGTATACTGAAAGGTGTAGCGTTCTCCATCCTTGATGGCCTGCTGGCTCACTCCATAGCTGCAGGGTTCCCCGTTGCAGAGAAGAGCCCAGTAAGCGCCGTCCTTTTGGTAGTCTGCCCGTTTTCCGTTAATTGTGTTGACCATGAGGCCCAGTTCCTCGGAAGTGGTTCCGTCAATTTGAAGATCCGGTATGGATTTAAGTGCTTCTAACAGAAACTGCGCTTCCGTGGTGATCTGGTAGTGGTCCGTTACTCCATTATCGTATACAACTTCAATGGAAATGCTTTTTGTTCCCGCCATGGGAACCGGTTTTGTCAGGGTATATATGACTAACAGAAGTGCCAGGACCGCAATGGCGGCGCAGCTCCCTAAAAAGGGAGAAAGCCTCTTAAACTTATTCATAATCTGCTGACTTCCTTTTTTATTATTTGTTTCCTGATGAATCAAGCGGATATGGTTGCATTCTGACGAATCAAGCCAATGCCGCAAGGGCCCAATACCTTCCGGTCTGCTGAGGGTATTTGACTAAATGCATGGATTAGTATAGCATATATCCATGGCGGGCCGCAAGGACAGAATTTCCATCTTTTCTTAAAATATCCTTTGATGTATAATAAATGAGAATTGTTTAAAAGAAAAGGTGGATGAAAATGACTGTGAAAGAACAGATTTTAGAAGAAATAAAGGTTTGTGAAAAGCTTTTGATCGGAATCGGAGAGGAATGGAAGGCAGAAAACTCTCCGGATATCATGAGCCTTTATGAGAAGATGGAAAAGCTCATTAAGGATAAAGATTTTTTTATCGTGACAACCGTCACCGATGGAGAGATCTTTCACTCCTCCCTGGAACAAAGCCGGATGGTGGCGCCCTGCGGAAACGTAACATGGAGACAGTGCTCCAAATCCTGTACAAAGAATATATGGGAGCCGGGAGAACTTCCGGAGGATGTCTGTCCCCACTGCGGGGCATCACTTACAGGCAATACCATTGAGGCAGAGAATTACATTGAAGAGGGATATCTTCCCCAGTGGAAGGCCTATACCTCATGGCTGGCAGGGACCCTTAACAAAAGGCTGCTGGTCCTGGAACTTGGGGTTGGATTTCAGACTCCCACGGTCATCCGCTGGCCTTTTGAGAAGACCGTGTCAATAAATAAGAAGGCTCATATGTACCGGATTCATGAAAGCTTTTCCCAGCTTCCGGAGGCTGTGAAAGGGAAGGCAGATGGCGTTTTAGAAAATTCTTTGGAATTCTTTCGGAAATTATAGTTATATTTTGCGTTGTACATTGTATGCCGCTGTGTTAAAATGTTGAAAAAAGGCGTAAAGAGGTGACGGCCATGATTGCGATAATCGACTATGATGCTGGGAACTTGAAAAGTGTGGAGAAGGCCCTGACCGCGCTGGGGGAAAATCCGGTGGTAAGCCGGGACAAGGAGCTCCTCCTTTCTGCGGACAAAGTGATCCTGCCGGGCGTGGGCTCCTTTGGGGATGCAATGGAAAAGCTCCATCAGTATGGGCTGGTAGATGTGATCCATCAGGTGGTCTCAAAAGGAACACCCTTTCTTGGGATATGCCTGGGACTTCAGCTTTTCTTTGAAAGCAGCGAGGAATGCCAAGGGGTGAGAGGGCTTTCCCTGCTTCCCGGCAGGATTGTGAGATTTCCCGATATGCCGGGGCTTAAAGTCCCGCACATGGGGTGGAACTGCCTGGATATCAAGCCTGATGCAAGACTTTTCAAAGGGATTGATTCCGGGGCATATGTGTATTTTGTCCATTCATATTATTTAGAAGCAGACAGGGAATCTGATGTGGCCGCATCTTCCGAGTACGGAGTTAAGTTCGGGGCCTCGGTGGAACGGGGGAACCTTTTTGCCTGTCAGTTCCATCCGGAGAAGAGCAGCGATACTGGTTTAAAGATTTTAAAAAATTTCATTGAACTGACTTAGGAGGTGCCGGATGCTTACGAAGAGAATCATACCATGCCTGGATGTAATGGACGGAAGAGTAGTAAAGGGCGTTAATTTCGTGAATTTAAAGGATGCCGGGGACCCGGTGGAGATTGCAGCCGCTTATGATAAGGCAGGTGCCGATGAGCTGGTGTTTCTTGATATCACCGCTTCTTCTGACAACCGGAATACAGTGGTGGAGATGGTGCGCCGGGTGGCAGAAAAGGTATTCATCCCCTTCACCGTGGGCGGAGGGATCCGCACGGTGGAAGATTTTAAAATGCTTTTAAGGGAAGGCGCGGATAAGATATCCATTAATTCTTCAGCCATCAATACTCCCCAGCTGATCTCCGATGCCGCCGGTAAATTCGGGCGCCAGTGTGTGGTGGTTGCCATTGATGCCAGAAGGAGGGCAGATGGAAGCGGCTGGAACGTATATAAGAACGGAGGACGGATTGACACAGGTCTTGATGCAGTAGAATGGGCTGTGAAGGCAGACAGCCTTGGGGCAGGGGAGATCCTGCTTACCAGCATGGACTGTGACGGAACAAAGGCCGGTTACGATGATGAGCTGAACCGTGTCATCGGGGACCATGTTTCCGTGCCGGTGATCGCCTCTGGAGGCGCAGGCACCATGGAGCATTTTCACCATGCCCTGACAGCGGGAAAGGCGGATGCCGCATTGGCTGCATCCCTGTTCCATTACAAGGAGCTGGAAATCATGGAATTAAAGCGGTATTTGAATGAAATGGGAGTACCAATGAGGATTTAAGGCTGAGCCTTGATTCTTTCGTATACTAAAAGGGGGGTTCCCCGGAAAAGATAAAGGAGAAAAAAATGGGAGCAATTGAGAACGATTGGCTGGAACCTTTAAGCAAAGAGTTTAAAAAGCCATATTACAGGGAACTTTATCAGAAGGTGAAGCATGAATATGAAACGGCCCAGGTCTTTCCAGACCCGAACGACATTTTCAATGCGTTTCAGTTCACGCCCCTTTCTAATGTGAAGGCAGTGATTCTGGGGCAGGATCCTTATCATAATTATGGGCAGGCCCACGGGCTTTGTTTTTCCGTGAAGCCTGATGTGGAGATCCCTCCGTCTCTAGTGAACATTTATCAGGAGCTTCGGGATGATTTAGGCTGTGAGATTCCAAATAACGGGTATTTAAAGAAATGGTCTGATCAGGGAGTCATGCTGCTTAATACGGTGCTGACCGTGCGGGCCCATGCGGCCAATTCCCACCAGGGGATCGGCTGGGAGACTTTTACGGACGCGGCCATTAAGATCTTAAATGAGCAGGACCGGCCCATGGTATTCCTTTTATGGGGACGTCCGGCCCAGAACAAGAAGGTCATGCTCACAAATCCTAAGCATTTAATCCTGGAAGCACCTCACCCCAGCCCTCTTTCCGCTTACCGGGGGTTTTTTGGCTGCAAGCATTTCAGCAGGACCAATGCCTATTTAAAGGACAATGGGCTGGAGCCTATTGACTGGCAGATTGAAAATATATAATAAGACAGGGGTATAGGAATGAATATCATTGAGATTTTAAAAGTAATTGTACTTGGAATTGTGGAGGGCTTTACGGAGTGGCTTCCCATAAGCAGTACAGGGCACATGATCCTGGTAGATGAAATCATCCACTTAAATCAGCCGTCCGCCTTTAAAAACATGTTTCTGGTGGTGATACAGCTGGGGGCGATCCTGGCGGTGCTGGTCCTGTATTTTGACAAGCTCAATCCTTTTTCAGCCAGGAAAAAGCCGGCCCAGAAGCAGGCCACCCTGGTTCTCTGGTCCAAGATTATTTTGGCATGTATTCCGGCTGCTGTGATCGGTTTTCTGGTGGATGATATCCTCGATGAATATCTGATGAACGGTTATGTGGTGGCTGTAACCTTGATCCTCTATGGCGTGCTGTTTATTGTGATCGAAAACAGGAACCAGTACCGGAGTTTTGATGTGCAGAAGGTGGGGGACATTTCCTATCAGACGGCTCTTTGGATCGGCTTATTCCAGCTTTTGTCCCTGATTCCCGGCACTTCCCGTTCCGGTTCCACCATTCTGGGAGCCATGATCTTAGGCTGTTCCAGGGCAGCTTCAGCGGAGTTTTCCTTTTTCCTTGGGATTCCCATCATGTTCGGGGCCAGCTTTTTAAAGATCGTAAAATATGGGCTGAGCTTTACCGGTCCTCAGATATTCTATCTGGTTTTAGGCATGGTGGTGGCTTTTGTGGTTTCCGTTTATTCTATTAAGTTTTTAATGGGATATATCAGACAGCATGATTTTAAATTCTTCGGATATTACAGAATTGTTTTGGGAGCGGTGGTGTTTTTATACTTTATCATTACGGCCATTCTCGGTTAAGAATTAAATGAAAAGAGAGTTGATCATTAGCTAAGCGCTGATATCAACTCTCTTTTAGATGATGGTTCATAAAGGTTCCTTTCTGACAGATCACGGCTGGAATAACATCTCGATCCGTCCTTCGGCGGCCTGTTCATCAATGCCGTCAAAATTAAATTGTAAGTTCCGATTCTGCGTGTTAAGCCCTTTTTTCATCTCGTCGTAGTCCTTGACATTTACCTTTGTTAAACCGTAGTCAATATAGATATCGCAGTCAAAGGCATTAGCGGTGTTGATTAAAAGCGCGAGGGGAATGGGGGTGTAACGCAGCTGGATATCGACTTCAATGGTCCGCATACCCATACCTCCTTTTCCTGATAGCCGGAGAAATAAATCCGGCATAAACGTGTCAACAACTACATAGGGTCTTAGTGAGATATCAACAGGATGAAGAGTCATTTGCATGACTACAATTATATTTTACCATTTCTTTTAAGAAAAACAAGAGAAAATTGAAAAATAGTTAAAAAAAAGGTTAAATACTAATAACAGAAGAGAGTGAGAAGAGTAATCAGCAAAAAAAGACATGCCAAGGCAGTCCATAATGCCCCGGCATGATCTTAAGTTAAGAACAGCACATTATATATTTTCAGCGATTTCATAAATCAGGCGCTCAGTATCTTCCCAGCCCAGACAGGGATCGGTAATGGATTTTCCATAAGTGCCTTCTCCTACCTTCTGGCAGCCTGGCTCAATGTAGCTTTCGATCATCAGGCCTTTTACCAAGGAACGGATTTCAGGGGAATGCCTTCTGCTGTGAAGGATTTCCTTGGAAATACGGATCTGTTCTTTGTATTTTTTATTGGAATTGGAGTGGTTGGTATCCACGATGCAGGCCGGATTCTGGAGATTGCGGCGGCTGTACATCTCATGAAGAAGGAATAAATCTTCAAAGTGGTAGTTGGGGATACACTGGCCGTGCTTGTTTACCGCGCCTCTTAAGATGGTGTGGGCCAATGGATTGCCCTTGCTCCTAACTTCCCAGCCTCTGTAGGTGAAATCATGAGCCTGCTGTGCGGCCACAACGGAGTTGAGCATAACGGACAAGTCTCCGCTGGTAGGATTTTTCATGCCCACAGCAACGTCACATCCGCTGGAAGTCAGCCGGTGCTGCTGGTTTTCCACGGAACGGGCGCCAATGGCAATGTAGGACATAATATCATCTAAATATCCCAGGTTTTCCGGATACAGCATCTCATCGGCTGTGGATAAACCGGTTTCCAAGAACACGTTCATGTGCATCCTGCGGATAGCGATGAGTCCTTCGTGCATGTCCGGCTTTTTTTCCGGATCAGGCTGGTGAAGCATTCCCTTGTATCCTTCGCCCGTGGTTCTGGGCTTGTTGGTATAAATTCTGGGTATGAGGATCAGACGGTCTTTTGTCTTTTCCTGTACCGGTACAAGCCGGTTTACATAATCAGAAACAGAGTCTTCATTGTCAGCAGAGCAAGGACCGATAATTACAAGAAATTTATCGCTTTTTCCGGTGAGTACGTCGCTGATGGCCTGATCTCGTTCTATTTTAAGGGCTTTAAATTCTGCCGGAAGTGGAAAGCGTTCCTTGATCTCTTCCGGGCTTGGCAGATTGTTTACATATTGAAATCCCATGGCATCCTCCTGTGTATATGGTTAGTCTGTATTTTTTCTGTAGATTATATAACAGAACCCGGGAAAAATCCAGCATTCGTTGAAAATTTAGCAATGTGCCTCTCTAAAGTGTTTCTTTTTAAGAAAAAATGGTGTATGATTGCAGAGAATGAAAAGAGGAAGGATGGATTTCAATGGAACGATATTGGAATTGGCAAGGAAACTACATCGGTGTGAGGCAGAAAGATTACTTAGCCGCCTGTGACGGAAGGATTCTTGGGAAATTCTATGGAAGGGAAATCTATGACCAGAACGGGCATTACATCGGAGAAGTCGGCAAAGGCGGCAGGCTGATTAAAAATAAAAATAAGGAAGACTTTCGCCGCACAGGGTTCAGTACCTATGTGAAGGGGACCATAACCTCGCCTTTTAAGGACTGTGCTCCTTATCCCATGATCCAGGGGTATGAAGATTTTTTATAAAGAAAGAGAGATAGGGTTGAAAGAAGGATGGCAGGAATGGTGGATTTAAGCAAGCTGACAGCAGGAAAGAACTTAACAGAGGTGGAGGATGGCGTTCTCCGTTACATCATTGACCACATGGATTCCATGCTTAAGATGGGAGTGCGGGGAGTTGCAAAGGAAAATTTCACCTCCACCTCCACCATCATGCGCCTGACAAAAAAGCTGGGCTACAGCGGGTTTGTGGATATGTATTATAAGCTGCTTCCTCTTGTAAACCGGGCCAGGGACAATGAGGATGCGGGAATGCAGTTTATCAACAGCTTTTGTTCCAACTCTCTTCTAAAGTATAATTCCTACGAAGACATCCGGGAATTTGCCAGACGGCTGTGCCGTCTGGAAGGGGGATATGTTTTTTTGTATGCAACAGGTTTTTCCGCCATTCCAGTGGAATACTTAACAAAGAAACTTCTTGTCCTTGGGATAAAATGCATTTATTCCAATGGAATGGACTCCATCGGGGTTTTTGAAAACAATCTGGAGAACATGAAAATGCTCATTGTAGTTTCCCGGTCAGGGGAAACGGACTGGGTAGCTGACCGGGTAAAAACAGCCAGGGAGAACGGCATTTTTACCGTTTCCTTTACCAATGAGGCGGAAAACCGTGTCAGTTCCATAACGGATATGCAGTTTCGCATAGAGGACAGCAATAAGCTGGATGACAGAAATATGATGGCAAATACATTTTTCCCCAATGTGTTTATGCTCATGGAGCTATTGATCTATGAATACCACAAGGTACTTCAAAATATGGATAAAAAAGAAGAATAAAGGTTCCGGATGACGTTTAAAATAGCGGCATCCGGAATTTTTTTGAAACATGTTACCACTTGGAATAACAGGTTCCTATCCTTTCCCAAAGTATGTACAAAGGGTGAAACGGCGGCTATAATACGGATATGTATTTCACGTGGAATGAAAAAAGAAAACCGATCATTGACAGTTGGAGGAAAAGAGAATGAAAGATAAAGTGATGGATCAGTTGCAGCGCTTTTCAAAAGCAATGTTCATCCCGGTTTTGATCCTGCCCATCGCAGGTATTTTAATCGCTGTGGGGAATTTATTTACCAATGCAAAATTGCTGGAGCTTCTGCCCTTTTTAGATAATCCGGTGACAAAGGGTTTTGGCGCCATCCTGTCCGGCTCCCTGGTATCTATCCTAAATAACCTGGGGCTGATCTTCTGCGTGGGGCTTGCAGCAGGTCTTGCCAATAAGAAAAAATATGAGGCCGGATTTACCGCTCTTTTAGGGTTTCTGGTATTCATTAATGCAATGAACAAGTTCATGACCCTGACGGGAATTCTGTTTACAGGGGAGTCCTTACGGGGAACGGGTCAGGCCATGGTGCTGGGGATACAGATCCTGGATATGGGCGTGTTTCTTGGAATTATTCTTGGAATTGTAACTGCCATGGTGCACAACCGGTTCTGTGAAACAGAGTTTCAAAACGCTTTCCAGATTTACGGAGGTTCCAGATTCGTATTCATCGTATTGATCCCTGTGACCGTTTTTCTGGCGGTTCTTCTTACCTACGTATGGCCTTTTGTCCAGCTGGGAATCACCAGCCTTGGAGGATTCATCAACCGTTCCGGTAACTTCGGAATATTTATTTACGGCGCTTTGGAGCGTCTTCTCATACCTACAGGCCTTCACCATCTGGTCTATACCCCGTTTTTATACACCTCTCTTGGAGGCATTGAAACCATTGGGGGACAGGTGTTTGAGGGGGCGAGAAACATTTATTATGCGGAGATTGCTGACCCTTCCATTCAGGTGCTGTCCCGGTCTGTTATATGGGATGCCAGAGGAATTTCCAAGATGTTCGGTCTTATGGGTGCCTGTCTTGCCATGTACCATACAGCCAGGCCGGAAAACCGGAATAAGATAAAAGCAATCCTGATCCCTGCCGCATTTACTTCTTTTATTGCAGGTGTTACAGAGCCCATTGAATTTTCCTTTATGTTTGTGGCTCCTGTTCTGTTTGCTGTTCATGCAGGCTTAAGCGGACTCAGTATGGTGGTCCTCAATGTTTTAAACGTCCGTGCCATCGGTCCCAACGGCTTCCTGGATTTCCTGCTTTTCAACGTGCCTTTGGGAATCCATAAAACCGGATGGCCCATGTACATTGTGACAGGCCTTATATTTTTTGTGGTTTATTATGCGATTTTCCGCGTTCTCATTACAAAACTGAATCTAAAGACTTTGGGACGGGAAACCGAGGGTATGGAAATGAAGCTTCATACCAAGGCGGAGTACAAGGAAAAGGTAGCATCTGAGAAAGATGGAAAAGGCGGCGAAAACGTGGATGCCGCGCTGATCATTAAGGCCCTTGGCGGTGCCGGAAATATTGAAAAGGTGGATAACTGTTTTACCCGATTACGCCTGATCCTCACAGATCCGGACCTGGTTCAGGAGGAGGTGCTGAAAAACGGCACCGGAGCAAACGGTGTGGTGAAAAAAGGCAATAACGTTCAGGTAGTCTATGGTTTAAAGGTAACTGCCGTAAGAAAGGCTGTTGACGAGGAACTGGGAAACAACGAAAACAGCTGATAAAACAGGAAGAATAAGGAGGAAAATATTGTGAAAAAATTCTCAATCGTAATCGCAGGCGGCGGAAGTACCTACACACCCGGTATTGTCATGATGCTGATGGATAATCTGCACCGGTTTCCCATCCGTTCTTTAAAACTTTACGACAATGACGGAGAGCGCCAGGAAACCCTGGCAAAGGCCATAGAAATTGTTATGAAGGAAACCGCGCCTGAGGTGGAGTTTTCCTATACAACAGATCCAGAGGAAGCGTTTACTGATGTGGATTTCTGCATGGCTCATATCCGGGTGGGAAAATATGCCATGCGGGAGCTGGATGAAAAGATCCCCATGAAATATCATGTGGTAGGGCAGGAGACCTGCGGCCCGGGCGGGATCGCATACGGAATGAGAAGCATTGGCGGGATGATGGAGTTAATTGATCTTATGGAAAAATATTCTCCGGACTGCTGGATGCTCAATTATTCCAATCCGGCCTCCATCGTGGCAGAGGCCTGCCGGGTGTTAAAACCCCATTCCAAGGTATTAAATATCTGTGACATGCCGGTGGGAACCAAGCGGCGCATGGGATATATCGTTGGAAGGGACCCAAAGGATATGGATGTGAAATACTTCGGACTGAACCATTTTGGCTGGTGGACCAGCGTAAAGGATAAGGACGGAACGGATCTCATGCCTCAGCTTTTGGATTATGTGTCTAAAAACGGATATCTGACGGAAAAGGCTGTGGAGACCCAGCATATGGATGCCAGCTGGCAGCTGACCCATAAAAAGGCGGCGGATTTATTAAAGCTGGAACCTGACTTTCTTCCAAATACGTATTTAAAATATTACCTTTATCCGGATTATGTGGTGGAGCACACAGATCCTGATCATACCAGGGCCAATGAGGTAATGGAGGGAAGAGAAAAAGAGGTGTTCAGTGCCGCAAGGGCCATTATACAGGCAGGGACTGCAAAAGGAGGAGAGTTCTCCATTGACAATCACGCTTCCTTTATTGTGGATTTAGCCTGCGCCATTGCCTTTAATACCCGTGAGCAGATGCTTTGCATTGTGGAAAATAAAGGCGCCATCTCTAATTTTGACCCTACCGCCATGGTGGAAGTGCCCTGTCTGGTAGGAAATGAAGGGCCGGAGCCATTATGCCAGGGGAACATTCCTACCTTTGAAAAGGGAATGATGGAAGAACAGCTTGCAGTGGAACGTCTGGTGGTGGAAGCCTGGACAGAGGGAAGCTATTTAAAGCTGTGGCAGGCCCTGACCTTATCAAAGACCGTGCCAAGCGCCTCTGTTGCAAAGCAGATTTTAGACGATCTCATAGAAGCCAATAAGGAATATTGGCCGGAATTAAAATAGGAAATTCCCCCACACCATATTGTGCCAGAGTATAATAAGATACTCATATAGGTAAGCGGCGTGAGATGTTTATAAATTTAAAGTGGTAATGGGAGACTATAGCCCCGTCCTTTTTGCAGGACGGGGCTATTTCTATTTTTGGGCAGATACAACTGATCCCTAAAGCTTACTGAGTGCAGCAGGAACCTGTCATTTGTCCGGATATTTAAAATCAATCACATCACATTCATTGAATTTCGCAAATCGTTTTATGCAGCCGTTAACAGCTGTCTGAAGCTTTTTTGTCTGTCTGATTCCATTCTCGTACCAGATGTTCTTGACAACCAGGGTGCTGTTCTTTGTGTCAGCGACCGCTTCCACACGTCCGATAAAACTTCCGCTGTAAAGCAATGGCAAAACATAAAAACCATATTTGCGTTTGTCTGCCGGAGTATAGATTTCCCAGGTGTATTCAAAGCCAAATAATGCACGGATCAGCTTTCTGTCCCACATCATACAGTCAAGCGGCGCAATCAGTTCACAGCGGGGCTTAAAGGTGTCGGTTTGTAAAACGGTTTCTATCAGAAATAAATCCTCTGCCTGGCAGAAAAGGATGTCCTTCAGGCCGTCTGCCTTGACTTGCAGAATTTTCCCTTCGTCAAGTAATTCTTTGAACGCTTCAGTTCTTTGAGGTGTTTTAAGCCCCCCAATATTTAGCCATGCGTCGGACGGACGATTCCACAGAAGCCCTACTGCACCTATCCGCCGTAGAACACGCCATTTCTGATGCTCAAATTCATCCGGCAGGGGGTCAGGAATGTCAAGCAGCCGTGCAGGTAAATACTTATGGGTGAGGTCATAATACTTCCGGGAGCCTTTTTTATGGTGAATGATCAGCTCACCGGTAGAATAGAGCTGTTCCAGCACTGCCCGTGACGCATTGGTATCGCCGCTCCAATTACCGCTCCAATGAATGGAAGAATGCCAGTGTATGCTGCCCTGTATGGGTAAGCTGTCGGAGCCGACCGCCCCGTTTGCCAGGATGTAATCCTTCGTGCTTGCTTCCAGTTCCGCCAGTTCTTTGAAACGCCGTCCGCCTTCTCGTGCGGCATTCCGATAACGTTCAAAGTATGGCCAGTCTTCGGTGGGAATGATGGAAAGGTTTTTGTCGGGATAATCCACAAGCTTTCGGTCATTATACAGCAGCTCGTAAAGCGTTTGCTTTGTAAAGCCCTTGACACGGGACTGGAGCGTGAGCTCCGCATTCTTTCCGCAGGAATCGACCGGATCAAACTGAATACAGCCTGCCTGGCGCACAAAATCAAAGGCGCCCTGCTTGCCCTTAAATTTGTGCTCACCCAGCAGCCCGTGCTTTAGAAGCATAAAATGTCTTGCCTGTCTGTTCGTTAAAGTGATCATAGGTTTTCTCCCGGTAAATTTCCAGCTTTATTAGTGTGCTCTCTTTTGATACAGAAATGTCCGCAATTCTTTTTTTCTTTGCGGGAAAAGATCTGTATCCATTCTATCACAATTCAGAAATTATTGCTATCTTCCATGATTTCTTATTGGGTAAGCCCACGGATTTTCCGGCAGTCCAATAGTCAATTCCAGTCTTAAAAATTGTATCGTTTGTTTCTGATAATCTGTCCAAAATCAGTTCAGTTTTCCTTAAAACAAAAAAATGTCGAAAAATGTAAGCGCTTAACCACTCGATAATCAAAAATAATGACCAAAATCATATGAAAAAAATATATAAAATACATAATGAATTTAACGAATAATATGTCTTAATTCACAATAAAAATTTATAATTATTGGGATTTATTGACAAAAATTATAATAAATTCAAAGAGGGGGTTGATTAATGAGTTTCTTCCCTGTAAAATCATGCTGTAAGCGCTTACACTATTATTTGGGAGGGAACAAACATGAATGCTATATTAAAGCGGTGCAGGAAGGCATTGGCTGTATTCCTTGCCATGGCAATGCTGCCCCAGTTTGGAGCGTACGGCGGAGGGACTGCTTATGCAGAATTATCCTCAGCACGAAACGGCATGAGAGAAGCTACCCCATCCATGGCGGCTGCCACCCCATCCGATGCCGATGCTTCACAGGCATATGGGATGGTCTCCATGCTGGAGACAGCGGCTACCCCATCGATTGCGGCTGCCTCTCCATCCGATGCTGAGCTTTCACTGACAGGCGAGAGCCGTTACAGCAGATCAGAAGGAAGCTATGACGTGACAAATGTAAGAGTTCCAAAGCTTGCTTATGATGATACATCCATTACTCTGGTCTGGGACAAGCCGGAGAATTATGAGGATGTGGCAAATTACAATGTATATTGCGATGAAGTTAAGATAGGTGATGCAAGAAGCAATTTTGCAAAGCATGCGGACTGGGCCAATACATATATGAACGCCTTTTACGGATATTATGATGACCAGGGGATCGATATGGTAAAGACAGATATCCATACCTTCCGGGCGGATGGGCTCACGCCTGACACCAGTTATACTTTTTCCGTCGCAGCGGTTGATACAGATGGGACCGAACTGGGGGACAGGGCTTCCATTGTCTGGTCCACCGCAGGGACGCCGGAAGTATTTGATATCCGGGATTACGGAGCGGAGAAGGTTGAAGCAGGCTTTACCTCCAGCAATGAGGAGACTGATGCCTTTATTGTAAAGAACACAAAGGCCATTCAGAGCGCCATTGATGCATGCAGCGAAGGCGGAAAGGTAGTGATCCCAGAGGGAATCTATATGTCCGGTTCCCTGTATTTAAAGAGCAACATGACTCTGGAGCTGAAGGAGGGGGCAGTTCTTTTTGGTTCTCCTGATGTGATCCATTATGACCAGAACTATCTGCTGTATCCTTATTCTACCGATACCAGATCCTGGGCCCTGATCAATACCTACAGCGCGGATGAGAACGGGGAGTTTGAGAATATCCGCATTGTTGGAAAAGGCACGGTTTACGGCAATGGCTGGAAATACGGTTCCGGAAGCACCATAAGCGGAGACGGTTACTCCCCGGCTTACCAGAAAAGACAAAGCGGTGATCCTGACTGGACAAAGGCAGAGTTTAAAAAATATGCTTTAAAGAACTGGGTGGCGGGAAGCAACAGCAAGGTTTCCGGCAGCAGTAATTTTGGCATATTGGCCAAGAGTGCCTTTGATATGGGGAAAGGAAAAGGGCTTAGCGACAGTGAAGCTTATGCCATGAGGCCAAATCTGATCGTCCTTCGGGGCGTAAAAGGAGTTTATATCGAAGGAATCACGGTGGAAAATCCTGCTAACCATACCATAGCAGTTCTTGACAGCGAACACGTTGTTTCCGAAAATGTAAAATACATTACATACGATGCCAATAATGGGGATGGCATTGAGCTTGGCAATACCCGGGAGGCAATGGTTTTTAACAATTTCTTTGACACAGGCGATGATGCGGTCAATTTTGCCACCGGTATGGGCAAAGGCGTTCAGGATACGGAACAGAAGCCGTCAAGCAATATCTGGACCTTTAATAACTTCCTCCGTGAATGCCATGGAGGTGCCATTGCAGCAGGCAGCCACACCGGAGCGGGCATTGGTGAAATGCTGGTGGAAGACAATGTCTTAAACCACAGCGACATGCCGTTCCGCTTCAAAAGCGCTCCTGTAAACGGAGGCGGGGTATCTGATATCCTGATCCGTGACTGTGCCGTAGGAGATGCCCAGCAGGTATTTACCTTTAGCACGTCTTACTCCGATGCCAATCAGGCCGTGACAGTAGAACCGGCAGATAAGCCGGCGGAGTTCTATGAGATTGATGCGTACAATATTACGGCAGATACCATCACAAAAAATACGTTTGAAATAGCGGCATCAGTGGATTATGAAAAGATGTACCAGCCATGGCACACTCACCATGATTTGTATTTTCAGGATATTACCTTTACCAACATTGATCCGTCTCTGGCAAAAACCTCGGAAAAGCTGACGGGTGTGACCAATGCAGCCTTCCATAACGTGGTCATGAACTGGAGAGGGATTGAGAAAAAGGCTGATGACGCGGCAGCAGCTGATTATAAGGCATGGGGGTCCGTAAAATTCTCCAATGACTTAAGCTTTACGGGAACAACGACCCAGTCCACGGTTTCCTATGATGCCATGGCAAAGCCGGTATGGCCTGACGATGTTTTGACGGTTGCCAGTGCGTCGGAGGCCTCAAAGAGCGGATCAGAACGAAGGGTGAAGCTGAAATGGCCTGCTGCGGAAGACGGGGAGCAGGAGACCGGCAGCGGTGGAATAAAAGGCTATATCATTGAGACTTACGTAAACGATGTATTGATCGACGTAACAAAGCCTGTGACCGCTACTTCCTGTGAACTGGGAGGACTTTCCCCTGACATGACCTATGTGTTTAAAGTATATGCGGTAGATGCTCCGGGAAACAAGGTGCTGGGGCTCCAATATGACTGGAACACATCAGGAGGAGAAGACCGGGAGGTCAAAGAACCGGCAAATGGAAAAGTAACATTCAGCGGAATCGGATACACCTGGGGAACTGCCAGATTCAAGTCGGCCAGGGCGGCAGATTCCAGGATACGGGGGTACCGGGCTTATGTAAACGGCGAGCTGGCCGCCACGGTTTATAATTACCAGCTTGAGAAACCGGAGGCAGAAGAGATCACCATGACCATCGGCCGTATGCTGGAAGACAGCAACGATGTGTATCTGGAAGCATTTACGGACTCGGACCAGATCTATGAGTATGAGGAGGAAACCGTAAAAACAACCAAGGCTTATGATTATCTGGCACCGGTATGGAAAAGCAGCGGGTTAGAAGTATCTCTGTCCGGCAATGATTTTATTCTGACATGGGATGAACCGGAAGATGAATCAGGTATCTACGCATACCGGGTTTACGCAGACGGAAAGCCTGTATATACGGCAGAAGGAGATTATTTTAATCATGTCAACGGTACTTATACCACAAAGGATACGTCTTTTACGGTAACAGGGCTGGACCCGGCGGAGCATCACACGTTCCGTGTAGAAGCAGCAGACCGTTGGTGGAAAGCCTTAAATGGGAGCGGACCGTTCCACTGGACCAACAGCGGCCCGGTGGGAAGCTGGAACGGACCGGAAGAGGAAATCCTCTGGAGATCCTCTGCATTCGGACAGTCCACGGATTTAAACTTCAGTTCCAATGTGCTGGACAATAAGGTGGGAGTTAATTATACCTGGCCGGCAGATTCCGGCGAGCCTCTGGGTATGGAAGGAAGTCCGGTCCAGGATGTGGTGATTGAATCAAGAGGCGGAAAGCTGCAGTCAGGACATGACGGCTTGACCTTCTACTATGCCGAGGTGCCCGCCAATAAGAATTTCAGCCTGACTGCAGATATCACTGTAGAGCAGATGGGACCGGAGAACGGGACCAATCCAAACCAGCAGGAAGGGGCAGGCCTCATGGTTCGTGACGTGAACGGCTCCCCCAGAAAGGATCCCTTGGAAGAAGGATATGAAGAATATCCTGCCGCCTCCAACATGGTAATGCTGCAGACAGGACCGGCGGGAAAATCCCTGAACGCAGATTTAAACCTGCTGGCAGCAGCCCGCTATGGAGTTAACAGTCCGGCAGGAAATTTAAAGTCTGTAAAGACTACAGCAACCTTTGAAAAGTCTGTATCAAAAGCTGATAAAAAGTATGCACCGGAAGAAGCTCCCTATACGTCCAATTACTATGGAACCCAGATGAAGCTTCGCCTTGAGCGGAAGGATGAAGGGTTTACTGCTTCCCACCTTGATGACGGGGGAAATGTGGTGACCACCTACACTTTTACGGACAAAAATGTCACTCCTAACATCGTGGCCCACTTAGATCAGGACGTTATGTACGTGGGATTCTTTGCGGCAAGAAATGCCCGTATGTCAGTGAAGAATATTTCATTGGTATTAAGTGATGTAAAACAGGCAGATGAATCGCCGGTTTATGTGGCCCCCAACGATGAATCCGCATCACTTTATGTGGCCTCAGCAGCCTATACCAATGGCTCTGCTTATACGGTTTCAGCTCTTACCAATCAGTCCGGCCGTATGACCGTTAGCCAGAACGGAACAGTCATTGCGGCAAACAAGGAGGTTACCGGGGGAGTCCAGTTCACCTGCCCGGCTGTTATTACTGGGGATGAAGCGGAATTTAAGCTGAGTTTTGTTCCAGACGAAGGTGCTGACGCGGGAAAAACGAAAGTTTTGACCTATCAGGTAAAAAAGGAAAGCTATGGGGATGACTTATACGCAGCACCTGATGGAAGCGATTCCGGAGAGGGAACCATGAATGCGCCTATGTCCATCAATGCAGCCGTTAACAGGCTGGTTCCAGGCGGGACGGTTTACATGGCAGAGGGAACCTACGGGCCTTTCCAGATTCCTATCAGCTCGTCAGGAAACAAGGATGCAAGAAAAGCTTTAAAAACCATGGGAGCAGTAAAAATAACAGGAAGCGGAAAGATCTTTGTTCTGGATTCCGATTACTGGGATGTAACAGGACTTGACGTGGACGGCCGGAATGTGGAGGGAAGCAGAGGTGTAATGATCCATGGCAGCCACAATGTGATGAAAGATTCTCTGATCCATAACACTTCCAGTGATGCGGGCCTCACAATTACAAAATCAAGGGGCAGCAGAACCTTGTGGCCGTCTTATAACCTGATCGAAAACTGTGAGGCTTATGAAAATATCGACGGTTCAAAGATCAATGCCGACGGATTTGCTTCAAAATCCGGTTCCGGTGATGACAACCGGTTTGTAAACTGCGTATCTCATGACAATGCGGACGATGGCTGGGATTTGTATAATACTTTGTCCGACGGTCCCAACGGCAGGACCATCATTGAAAATTGTGTGGCATACAATAATGGGAACAACGGATTCAAACTGGGAGGAGAAGGCCGGGAGGTTGGAAATATCTTAAGAAACAGTGTGGCATTCCACAATCATCTGGATGGAATTACAGATAATTTTAACCCGGGAGAACTGGTCATTGAAAACAATACCTCTTTTGACAACCGGCGTTTCAACATCATCATGCGCCCCAGCCCTTATAAGACAGGTTTGGAGGGGAATTTAACAGCTGACGGCACTGTGGTAAATAATGTATCATATCGCACCCAATCCTATAGTGCTTCCCTTGATAAGGTATACGATGATAAAATTGCTGCCAGAGAAATAAGCAACAATTATTTTTATCAAAATGGGTCCAATGCCATAACAGCCGATAATTTCCGATCCTTGAATCCGGCAGATTGCTTCACCAGAGTCAATGGCAGAATCCTATTCGGAGATTTCCTGCGTCCGGCAAAGGACAGTGTCATAAGGAACGCCGGAGCCGGTGCGTATCTGCCTGGTATCAATGAACCGGACCCAGAACCGGAGCCAAATCCGGAGCCGGAACCAAATCCAAATCCAACGCCAGAACCGGAACCAAATCCAAATCCGAACCCGAACCCGGCACCAGAGCCGTCCCCGGGAAAGAATTCCGGCGGCAGTTCTGACTCTGACAGAGACTATGGCATAAAAAGCCGTTCCGATGAAACAAAGGGAGACTGGAAAAAGGATGGAGAAGGCTGGCGCTTCCAAAGACAGGATGGAACGTATCCCAGGGAAGAGTGGGTAAAGGTCAGCGGAACATGGTACTATTTTGGACACACCGGTTATATGACGACCGGCTGGAATCAGGTGGGCGGCATCTGGTACTTTATGGACCAGAGCGGCGCAATGAAAACAGATTGGGTTTTATCAGACGGAAAATGGTATTATATGAACCTGGACGGATCTATGGCAGTGGGCTGGATCAATGTTCATAATAAATGGTATTATTTAAGCCAGTCAGGAGAGTGCCTGATCAATACGGTTACGCCGGACGGCTGCCGGGTCGATGAGAATGGGGCCTGGGTAAAGTAAGTAAAAGGATATATTATTGAAAACCCAAGGGTTAACCAATAATAAGAATGCACGGGAGGTGCTGTCATGAATAGATGCCAGCGCCTTTTGTGCTTTTATCTGGAAATAGGATTTCAGTACACGAAAAGACGCAGATCCAAGATTTCGTTGATTTAATTATCGGAGATACCGTAAAAGGCAGCAGGATCCCAGATGATCCTGGACAGGTGCCGTTTATGATGCCGCCGGGCATAGCCTTTTATATGGCCTGTAAACCCTGTATGGGGCAAGCCCCTGACATCAGAACAATCTTCCGTTGAGTGGATAACAAGCAAATGTAAGTGCCTGCCTCATGTATTTCTTTTTAAGGAAAAATGGTGTATGATTGCAGGAGAGTAAAGAGGGGGCTGTAAAATGGAAGAGTATGTAACATTGGAAGAAGTGCTTCTTTTTCGTGAAAAAAAGGCAAACATGCAGGAAGAACTGAGAAAAAAGTATGAGAAGGTCACGATTGTGGCTCTTGGTATGAATGTTCCAGGTCCAAGAAAAACCTCTCCCCGCCTTTTGCCGGTATTTGCCGCAGGGGGAGAAGAGCTGGACCGGCTGCTTTTTAAAAACAGGCTGTCCGTGCTGGAAGAAGTCATAGTAAAAGAAAAGGCCGGTTATCTGAAACTGTATGCAGTAAAAAGCATGGATCATCTGGCTGTTAAAAAAATAACGGTTCGAATGGAAGAGACCCATCCTCTGGGGAGGCTGTTGGATATTGATGTATACAATGGGGAAGGAAGGGGAATCAGCAGAGAAGAACTGGGCGCTCCTGTGCGGAAATGCCTGATTTGTGAAAAAGATGCAAAGCTGTGCGGCCGCAGCCGCAGCCATGGAGTGGAGGAGCTTTGCGGACGCATGGAAAACATCATAGATTTCTGGTTAAAAGAAGGCGGCAGATGAGATTCTGCCGCTTTCTTAATAAATTTTAAGGTTCCTTTTTTATCTGGTTAAGATTCTCCCGATAAGATGAAATCATAAACAAAAAGGGAGGCTTTAAGCAAAATGGAGATCAAAAGACCGGCTATGGCCGGTACACTGGAATCCAGCGACTGTCAGGTAACCGTTGAACCGGGAGATGGAAAAATTGATTTTACGCTGGAAAGCGCGGTAATACACCAATATGGCAACAGGATCCGGAAGGTGGTCATGGAAACCCTTAAGAGTCTTGGAATCTACAATGTGAGGATCATGGTTGTGGATAAGGGGGCGCTGGACTGTACCATTAAGGCGCGTGTGGAGGGAGCGGTATTCCGTTCCGCAGACCAGTTTGAAAATATTCTCTGGGGGGACAAAAGAAAGCGATGAATCGGAAAAAGAAACGGCTCAGAAGAACCATGATGTTTTTAAATGCCCAAAAACCAGGACTCATTAAAGATCCGTATATTTATAAGCCGGATTCCCTCTTGCTGGATTTGGAGGATGCGGTCGCAGAAAACCAGAAGGATGCAGCCCGTTTTTCCCTTTATCATGCCCTGCAGGAGATCGATTACAGAGGCTGTGAACGGGTGGTCCGGATCAACGGCCTGGATACTGTTTACTGGAGGGAGGATATCCGCTGTGCGGTGGCAGGCGGCTGTGATGCTGTCCGGATTCCTAAAACAGAAAGGCCTGAGGATATAAAAGCAGTGGAAGAGGAGATCCGGACAGCAGAAGAAGACTTTGGCATTCCGGAAGGAAGGACCCTGATTATGGCTGCCATTGAATCCGCAAGAGGGGTGATGAAGGCGCTGGATATTTGTGAAGCTTCGGAACGCCTATTTGGAATTGCACTTTCCGGCGGAGATTATACAAAGGATCTTCAGACTCAAATTACCGGAACCGGAATCGAACTGATGGGAGCCAGACAGAACATGATCATTGCTGCCAGGGCAGCAAAGGTCCAGTGCTTTGATACGGTTTATACCAATCTTAATGATATGGAAGGCTTCCGCCGGGAGGTGGAAATCATTCATTTGATGGGATTTGATGGGAAATCCATTGTCAATCCCCGTCAGATCCCCATTGTTCATGACATTTTTACCCCTGCTAAAAAGGACATTATCTTTGCGGAAAAGGTGGTCATGGAAATCGAGGACAAAAAGACAAAGGGAATCGGTGTTTTTACCGTGGACGGTAAGATGATTGACATCGCGTTCTATGACGGAGCAAGAAGAACCATAGAACTGGCCAAGGCCTCCGGTGTGTATAAAGGAGATTTGTAAGATGATGAATGCAGCAGGAAGAGAGATTCCGGAAGAAATATTAAAGCAGACAGGAAAGGAGCCCTTTAAGGGAGTCCATTATTTTGATGGATATGAGTACAAAAAGGACGGTCCTGTCACAAAGTGCGTGATCAATTCCCAGGGAAGCAAGCTGATGGACAGCATTCACGACTGCCTGGTAAAGTGCAAGATCCGGGATGGAATGACCCTGGGCTTTCACCATCATTTCCGGGAAGGGGATTATGTGGTAAATATGGTGATGGAGGAGGTCCACAACATGGGGATCCGGGATATTACCATCTGCGCAAGCTCCCTTGGAAAGGCCCATGATAAGCTGGTGGATTACATTGAGGATGGAACCATTGTAGGAATCCAGTCTTCCGGCGTCCGCGGGAAGATCGGCAGGGCCATATCGGAAGGAAAATTAAAGGGGCTGGCTGTTATGCGTTCTCATGGCGGAAGGGTCCGTGCCATTGAAACAGGAGAGGTGAGGATCGATATTGCCTTTATCGGTGCCCCTACCTGCGATGACTATGGAAACTGCAGGGGAATCGGCGGAAAATCAGACTGCGGCGTACTTTCCTATTCCATGGTGGACGCAGATTATGCCGATAAAGTGGTGGCTGTTACAGACTGTCTTGTTCCCTTTCCCAACTTCCCCGCCCATATTTCCATGACAAAGGTGGATTATGTGGCGGTCGTGGATGAGATCGGAAATCCTGAGAAGATTGCCACCGGTGCCGCAAAGCCGACCACTGATATGCGCAAGCTCATGATGGCTGATTATTGTACTCGTTTTGTTGTGAATACCCCTTATTTTAAGGATGGGTTCTCTTATCAGACCGGAGTGGGCGGGGCTTCCATCGCTTCCACCATTTCTCTTGCAAAAATCATGAAGGAGAGAAATGTGCGCATGCGCTTTGGAGTAGGCGGACTTACAAAGCCCATGTGCGACTTATTGGAAAACAATCAGGCTGATGCCCTTTTGGATACACAGGATTTTGATTTAGATGCAGTGGAATCGGTAATCAATCCCAGGCATTTCCGGATCAGCGCAGGGGAATATGCCGATCCCTTTAACAAGGGGGCTGTTGTGAACAAACTGGATTTTGTGATCCTTGCAGCTCTGGAAGTGGATGTGAATTTTAACTGCAATGTGGTGGTAGGTTCTGACGGCGTGATCACCGGCGCCCAGGGAGGACATCCGGATACTGCGGCGGGAGCAAAATGCACCATTGTGATCGTTCCGCTGCTGCAGGGAAGGATTCCGGTGGTCTGCTCGGAGGTCACCACGGTTACCACACCCGGAGAATCCATTGATGCGGTGATCACGGATTACGGTATTGCCATTAATCCAAGAAGGCAGGACTTAATCCAATCCATGAAAGGCGTGGATCTGCCGTTTAAAACCATGGAAGAGCTGCGGGATATGGCATACTCCATTGCAGGAGAGCCGGAAAAGGTACAATTTGATGATCAGGTAGTGGGAATCATTGAAAGCCGGGATGGAACCATCATGGATGTGGTGCGTAAGATCAGGGGATTTCAGTTTAAAGGAGAATAAAAGATGGCCGCCGGTACTTGTGTGAATCCTCAAAGGACAGAGGAAAAGACTGCTTTTCATATAGGGAATATGGCTTACCGGGCAATGCTTGAGGAGGTTTATACTTCCCCTAAGCCCGGGCTGGTGGACTTGTACTCTTCAGGCTCCCATAAGGATATGAATGTTGTTTCCTTTGAGCGGAGCGCTGCGGCTCTGGAGCCATTTTTTGCGGCCATGGCTCTGGAAGGTCTTAAGTTTTCGGACACTCCAAGGCTCCTGTTTGACCGCATACGCAGGATGGGCCTGTCTGCGGAAGCAGTCATGTACAAGGCCACGGACGGGGTGAACACCCACAAGGGGCTGATCTTTCACATGGGGATCATAAGCGGGGCTGCCGGGGCATGTATCGGAACTTATGGAGCCGTGACCCTAAAACGCCTGATGGAAATGGAGCAGGCCATGGTGAGGGAGACCCTGATCAAGGAAGTAAAGGAAATGCGGGAATTTACCAGCAACGGGGAAAAAAACCTGCATCAATACGGAACCGCCGGCGCCAGGGGGGAAGCTATCAGCGGATATTCTTCCGTATGTAGAATTGCTCTTCCAACAATGGAAAAAGGGCTCAGAGAAGGACGGGACTGGAACCGGATCAAGCTGGAAACTCTGTTTATGCTCATGAGCCGGGTGGAGGACTCCAACATTCTTGCAAGGCATAATCCAACCGTCCTTATGGAGGTCCAGAACACTGCAAGGGATTTCCTGCGAGCCGGAGGAGCCTACACAAACAAATGCATGCTGACGCTGAAACGTTTGGATGAGGATTTTATAAAGAAGAATATAAGTGCCGGAGGGTGTGCGGATCTTCTTGCTTTGGCCATATTCATGGTTGAACTGGTAAAAGGGCCGGGGAAAGAGAGGAGTTTATGGAATTCAGGAAGCTGGAGGGCAGGCCGTTAAAAGGAAAAGATCTGGAACAATTAAAGGAATTTTTAAGCCAGAATGATCTGGACTATGACCAGGGGATTGAATACAGCGTATGCCTGCTTGATGAGGATTACCGGATTCTGGCCACCGGATCGGCGGACCAGAATGTCTTAAAATGCATTGCAGTAAATAAAAGCGCGCGAGGGCTCGGCTTATCCGGGTCCATCCTCTCCTGCCTTACCCAGTATGAATTTGAGAGCAGCAGGTCCCATATTTTAATGTACACAAAGCCGGAAAACAGGGAGATGTTTGAGGATCTTGGATTTTATACAGTCCTTATGACCCATGATATCCTTTTTATGGAAAACAGGAAAAACGGGTTTGAAGAATTTGTGAACCGCCTGATCTCAGAGTCTCCGGACGATGCATTGAAGCCAGGTATGGTCATCGGCTCCATCGTTGCCAACTGCAATCCGTTTACTTATGGCCACCGGTATTTGATTGAACAGGCCCTTAGCTGCTGTGACTACGTCCATGTTCTGGTTCTTGGCGATGACAGGAGCTGCTTTGGGGCAGAGGAACGGTTTTTTTTGGTCAGGGAAGGGACCAGGGACTTACCACGGGCGGTCATCCATCAGGCTTCTGATTACGTAATATCCGCAGCTACGTTTCCAACCTATTTCATGAAGGAAAAGGGTGGTGCAGAAAGGGCCTGCTGCGGTCTGGACTTAGAGCTTTTCGGCAGCCGCATTGCTCCGGCGCTTGGGATCACAAAGCGCTTTGTGGGAACAGAACCCGTGTGTGTTGTTACAGGCCAATATAACAAGGAAATGAAAAAAATCCTGCCCAGGTATGGAATCTTTGTGGAGGAAATTGAAAGAAAGGATTGGAGGGGAGAGGTTATCAGCGCATCTGCAGTCCGGAGATGGTATGAAAAGGAAGATTTTGAACGGTTAAAAGGTCTGGTACCCGCTACCACACTGGAATATCTGGTGAACAGAAAAAAAGGCCGGAGGCCTATGGGATAAACCGGTATCCCAGGCCTCTGACCGTTATGATATGGGCCGGCTTTTGCCGGTCCTCTTCGATTTTGCCCCGCAGGCGGTTAATGTACACCATAATGGCATTATCGTCCACAGCTACGCTGTTTCCCCACACATGCTCGTAGATCATATCTTTTGTAAACACCTGGCTTGGATGCTTTAAGAACAAAAGCATCAGACTGCTTTCTTTGGAAGAAAGAACAATCTCTTCTCCGTTTTTATAAAACCGCATGGTGGAAGTATTGTAAGTAAAAGGTCCGCATTCCAGGAGATCCGAGCTGTCCAGCACCTGATTTTTATTTCGGCGGATCAGTGCCTTTACCTTGGCTCCGAGGACCAGAGGGCGGAAGGGCTTGGTGATGTAATCATCTGCACCCAGAGACAGACCGTAGAGAGAATCGTAATCCTCGTTTCTTCCGCTTATGATCATAACAGGAGTCTGGATGCCCTGGCTGCGCAGCCGTTTGATTACCTCAAAGCCTTCCATATCACCCAGCATGACATCCATGAGGATCATGTCATAGGTATGGTTCTTAAGATAATTCAGTGCCGTAAGTCCGCTGTCCGCGATGGTAGGTTCCAAATCATTGCTGTGCATGACTTTTTCCAATAACTTACAAACAGCCGGATCGTCATCTACAATTAACACTTTATCAGACATAGCTTCCCCCAAATTAATATTTATGTAGAAACAGATCGAAATAAATCTAAAATTATTATAATATTAACCCGGAGACAAGTCAATGAGGAACAGGCAATCAGAGGATGGATTCATGAACAAAATAAACGGGAATAAGAGATATGGAGCGGTATTTATGTCTTGTGCCATGGCAGCCGTACTGCTTATTTTCTGCTGTCTTGTATTCAGTATCTGGAAGGAATATAAAGAAGCGATCATAGACAATCAAAAGAAACAGATGATTCTGACGACCCAGTGCATTGGGGAGAGTTTAAAAATTTTTATTGAAGACTATCAGGCGGATTTAAATACCTTATGTTCCATGGAAGATGAAAATCTAAAAAAAGCCGGAAGAAAGGATTGGTCCCTGCTTCAGGATTATGTGACTCATCACAGCCGGTTTGTTTATGATGTCATTTTAGAGGATGAAAACGGAGAGCTGTTAGAAAGCATCAATGGTTATGGGGTTAAGTCAACTTATTCCGTCACAGAGATCAGCCCTGGTGTGAGCTTTCGGCAGTGCAGACTGGAAAATGGGGAATTGTACCTGATCTTAAAGAAAATGCTTCTAAACGGCAGTTCAATTTCCATTGTTTTAAATGAAAAGAAATATTACAAGTCTCTGGTATCCAATATTCGTCTGGGAACCAACGGATATGTGGTGATCAAGGATTCAAAAGGTATTATCCTCATTCACCCTCAGGAAAGCCAGTGGGGAATCAATGTGATTTCAGGCCGGCAGGAGATGTTTCCCAATAAGGATTTGACCAGCCTGCAGCAGATGATAGAAAAGCAGAACAGAGGAGAGGCAGGTGTCTCCGAGTATTATTCCTACTGGTGGCTGGACCCGGGGGTTCCGGAAGTAAAAAAGATCAGCGCCTATTCTCCTGCTGTCATAGGGGACAGCTTTTTGGTAGTCAGTGCAGTGATCGACTACAATGATATTTATATCCCGGTTGCAGCTGGATTTTTCAAGCTGGGCCTGGTATTTTTCGGAATTGTTGCAGTGGTTCTCGGAATGGTATTTTATATTGGGGATTTGCGGGTCCAGAAAAGAAAGGATACAGAAGAAATCGCCTATTTGTGGGAACTTAATAAGATTTTAGAAGAACTGCATCAGAGTGAAGAAACAATTGCCCATCAGCAGAGACTGCAGGTTATGGGAACCATGACCGGAGGCATTGCCCATGAGTTTAATAACCTGCTGACACCGATCATGGGATATGCCGAATTGCTGATGCTTGACCTTCCGAAGAATTCAGAGGGATACGACAGCGCATCGGAGATTTATGAAGCCTCCGGAAAGGCAAAAGAAATCATCCAGCAGATCTCATCCTTAAGCAGAAAGAATATGGAAACAGCCTTTAAAAATATAAATGCCGCGAAGGTACTGGGACGTGCCATAAAAATGGTAAGCTCCGTATGTCCGCCTCATGTGCACTTAAAGAAAGAAATAAACTTATCAGGGGAATGCTTTCTGGGAAACGAAACCCAGATGAATCAGGTCATATTAAATATCTGCGTGAATGCCATCCATGCAATCGGCCACAGGGAAGGAAATATAACCATCACGGCGAACAAGGTAGGAAAGGAGGATTTAAAGCAGTACAAGTTTTCAGCCGTTCCGGAAGAATGGAATCATTATATCCGGATTGATATTGCAGATGACGGGGAAGGCATGAGCAAAGAGGTGCTAAAGCAGATTTTTGACCCGTTTTTCACCACAAAGAAAAATGGGAACGGAACGGGACTGGGACTGTCTCTTGTGGAGCAGATCGTTCATTCCCACAAAGGATATGTTTTCGCGGAAAGCAGGCAGAGAGAGGGCAGCGTTTTTCATATTTATTTTCCTGTGAATGAGCAGAAGGAGCAGGAAGGGCAGCTGGAAACAGAGGAGGAATGCGGAGATATCTTAAGGCTTCTGGTCATCGATGACAATCCAAAGGTATTAAGGCTTCTGGAAAAGAATTTCAGCAGGCTGCATGTGCCATTGATGTCCTGTATGGACTTTGAAGAGGCCAGAAGGATTTTAAGGGAACAAGAAATGGATGCCATTGTGACGGAGCATTATATTGGAGGGAAAAGCGGAACGGATTTCTGCATGTCTCTTCAGGGTCAATATCCGGATGTGATCCGGATCATTATGACAGACCGGGTGACCAAAGAAATCCTTGAAGCAAAGAAGAGGAAAATCATCGATGAGTACATAGATAAACCGGTTTCCGACTCATCTATTTTAAAAGCGGTAAAGATTTGCAGGGAATGGGTATAACAGAAAAGCCGAATCTTAACAACTTTTAATTTTTCTCTTAAAGAAATGAAAGAGAGAAGGAGGAAGAGTGTAAGGTTGGGCTTTTATACTGCTCCTATAAATAAAAAGAATAGAGGAGGAAGAAAACATGAATGAGACAATGCTTGCATTATTAGGATTTGCAACCATTATCATGATCATTGTTTTGTTGCTGAAAAATGTTACTGTTCCGGCACTTGCATTTATCGGAGTATCTACCATAAGTGCCCTGATCCTGGTTTTAACCGGAACCTTTACAGTCAGTGAAGTTGGGGATTTTATTAAGAAAGGGGTGTCCGGGGTGCACTCCACGGCTGCGTTGTTTATATTTTCCGTGCTGTTTTTCGGAATTATGACTGATGCAGGAATGTTTGACCGCATCATAAGCGCCCTAATGAAAAAAGTGGGTAACAATGTGGTTGGAGTGGCATTTATGACCTGCATCATCGCCATAATCGGCCATTTGGATGGAGGCGGTGCCTCCACGTTCCTGATCACCATTCCGGCAATGCTGCCGGTTTATAAGAAATTAAAAATGCGTCCCACAACTCTGCTTTTAATATGTGTCACCTCCATGGGCGTCATGAATCTGCTTCCATGGGGCGGCCCGACCATGCGTGCGGCCTCTGTATTGGAAATAGAAGCCAATGTCCTGTGGATGAAGCTTTTGCCCATGCAGGTGGTGGGCATTGGAGTTGCTATGTTTACCGCGTTTTTCTGGGGAATTGTTGAAAAGAAACGAGGGGCCGGAATCAACAGCACCCTGGCCATAGAAGATACCGAGGGGCTGGAAGAAAGCGCTTCTGCGGCTGATACCGGAGAACTGGTAAGGCCGAAGCTGTTTGCCTTCAACGTGATTTTAACATTGTTTATCATTGTTTGTCTTGTTTTCCTGCCGGTGCCGTCTTATTATATGTTTATGATCGGCTGTGTCATTGCCCTTCTGGTTAACTATCCGGGTGCAAAAATGCAGAATAAGATCATCAAATCTCATGCGGGCCCTGCGCTTATGATGGCTTCTACCATTCTTGCTGCCGGTGTATTTTTAGGAGTGCTGGAAGACAGTGAGATCATGAATCACATGGCCAGTGTACTTGCTGCATTTATACCCCAGTCCATGGGCCGTTTCTTACCGCTGATCATCGGAGTGCTGTCCGTACCTCTGACTTTGATGTTCTGTACGGATTCCTATTTCTATGGCCTTCTTCCGGTCCTGATCAGTGTGGGAAACAGCTTTGGCGTAGATCCTGTGCATATAGCAATTGCCATGGTGGTATGCCGCAACTGCGCCACCTTTATAAGTCCTGTTGTACCTGCCACATTCTTAGGGATAGGCCTGGCGGGTGTGGAGATCAAAGACCATATTAAGACCTGCTTCCTGTGGATATGGGGAGTGAGCTTTGTTTGCCTGACGGCCGGTCTTTTACTTGGTGTACTGACCCTTTCATAGAATTCTGATAATAAAATCCAAATGGAAAAGGCGCTGGAATTAAATTCCGGCGCCTTTTCCGTCTGGATTAAGAAACTGCGGCCAGTTTGCCGCAGGTAATATCCATGACAAAACCCTGGATAATTACATTGGATGGCATGAGGGGATGGGTTTTAAGTAAGGAAACAGATTTTTGAACGGAGCGTTCCGTGTTTTCTAAGCCCTGGAACCAGGAGTCAAAGTCCACCCCATCCTCTTTCAGTTTTTGTATGGTATTCCAGGCAATACCCCGGTTAAGCAGGTGTGTGATGATGATTTTGGAGGATATGACAGCTGCTCCGCAGTCAGTATGGCCGATAACCATGATTTCTTCCACACCGAATTCCAGAATTGCGATGAGAAGGCTGCGGATTGTGCTGTCAAAAGGATCTAAAATCACGCCGCCTGCATTTTTTATCAGCTTTACATCTCCGTTGTGAATACCAAGTGCGGCGGGCAGCAGCTCCACCAGCCTGGTATCCATGCAGGTTAATATGGCAAGCCTTTTTCTGGGATACTTGTCTGTGACAAAGGATCTATAACCATTGGTGCTCACAAAAGTATCATTGTACTTTAATATTTCTTCAATCATAATCTGCCTCCTTTTTCTTTTATTAAAACAATAATAAAGAAGAAACCTTAATAAAGGATAACAGACTGCCTTAATGTTTATTTAGCTTGCTGCCTTTTAAAACTTTCCAGGGATTTCCTTACCGCCAGAAATAAAAAAGGCGAAAAAACGGATATACCGGAAATTCTGTTGACATCCCGGATTTTCTGTTTTATACTATATACGTCAAAAGAGGAGCTTATGTAATAGGCTGAGAGGAAGTTATGAACTTCGACTCATATACCTGATTTGGATAATGCCAACGTAGGGACGGACGCTTAAGGAATTATTGCGGAAGGTGCTGCGGGCATTTTCCGCTTTTTTATTTGACGTACAATCGGATAGGATTTTTATTGTGAGTGAATGAAAGTTCACGAAGGGGTACACCACCGCGGGTGTATTTCTTTGTGAACTTTTTTTTTGAAAAAATCCTGCCATACAAGAGAGGAGGAATAAGACATGGTTATGGTTAACGGAAAGGAGCAGGGGCTGTCAGAAGAGATCCTGGTTTCAGAGTTGCTGGAGCTTATGGGCTATCAGGCAGACCGGGTTGCGGTAGAGCATAACGGCCGTATGGTTTCCAGGTCCAGACTTTCGGAAACAACTATAAGGGATGGAGACATCCTGGAAGTCATCAGCTTTGTAGGCGGCGGCTGATTACAGGAATGCAGCGGGGACTTTCAGAAAGATTAGAATAAAAGGGAGTTAACATGAAACTGGAACATGGAATTTTAAGCAAACCAGAAATTCAGGAAGCACTAAAAAAGCGTCATTCCCCGGAGGTTCAGGAGAAATTGAATCAGGCCAGAGTGGCAATAGCAGGCCTGGGAGGACTGGGCTCCAATGTAGCCTTTGCCCTTGCCCGTATCGGTGTGGGACATATGCATTTGATTGATTTTGACAGAGTGGATATCAGTAATCTGAACCGACAGCAGTATTTTATCCATCATATCGGAATGTATAAGACGGATGCTCTTAAGGAAGAGCTTAAGGCAATAAATCCTTATCTGGAGATTTCTGCGGATTGTGTAAAAGTAACAGAGCACAACCTACCCGGGTTATTTGAATCAGAGGATATCATCTGCGAAGCGTTTGATGTGCCGGAAATGAAAGCCATGCTTGTGAACGGCGTAATGGAGCATTTCCCGGATAAAAAGCTGGTCTCAGCATCGGGGATGGCAGGATACGGGGACAGTAATGAGATCCGTACCAGGAAGATAAGCCGGAATTTTTATCTTTGCGGCGACGGAATGTCAGAGCCGGGGTACGGAAACGGGCTGATGGCTCCCAGGGTGGCAATCTGTGCTGCCCATGAGGCCAATATGATAACCCAATTGATTCTTCAGCCGGAATTATAAAAAAACAGGAGGGAAATAAAATGAATCCTATAAAAGAAGATAAGCTGGTAATCGGGGGTTTTGAATTTACATCCAGGTTCATCCTGGGATCGGGAAAATACTCCCTGGATTTAATCCAGTCGGCCATAGAAAGGGCGGGAGCAGAGATCATCACCCTGGCTCTCCGGAGAGCCAATGCAGGGGGAACGGCGAATATCCTGGATTACATACCCGAAGGCATCACCCTTCTTCCCAATACATCAGGGGCGAGAAATGCAGAGGAGGCCGTACGGATCGCCCGTTTGGCAAGGGAAGCAGGAAGCGGGAATTTTATAAAAATTGAAGTGATCCATGATTCCAAATATCTGCTTCCGGATAATCAGGAAACCATAAAAGCAACGGAAATCCTGGCAAAGGAGGGATTTATCGTTATGCCTTATATGTATCCGGATTTAAATGCGGCAAGGGATTTGGTAAATGCCGGGGCTTCTTCCATCATGCCGTTAGGTGCCCCCATCGGCTCCAATAAAGGCTTATGTACCAAAGAGTTCATCCGTATTCTCATTGATGAGATCGATCTGCCAATTATTGTGGATGCAGGCATTGGAAAACCCTCCCAGGCATGTGAAGCCATGGAAATGGGAGCTGCTGCGGTCATGGCCAATACGGGGATCGCCACGGCCGGGGATATTCGGCTTATGGCAGAGGCCTTTAAAAATGCTGTTGAGGCAGGCAGAAAGGCTTATCTGGCCGGTATGGGCCGGGTCATGGAAAAGGGCGCCAGCCCTTCGTCGCCCCTGACCGGATTTTTACGGGAGTAAGGAGGAAATCATGAGTACGGAATCTTATAACAACGAAAGCATTTTAAATGAAGAAATCAAAGAATGGCAGAAAAAAAACCGGATCGACCATATGACCTATCTGCCGGATATGGAGGTTTTGCATTCAGACATACAGGACCGGGTGATAAAGGCCATGGAAAGCTATGATTACGACAAATACACTGAAGCGGATGTGAAAAGTGCCCTGGCCCATGAGAACCGGTCCCCGGAAGATTTTGCGGCGCTGCTGTCGCCGGCAGCAATGCCGTTTCTGGAGGAGATGGCCTGTATGGCGAGAAAGGAGACCAGAAGATATTTTGGCAACAGTGTGAATCTGTTTACTCCGGTTTATATTTCCAATTATTGTGAAAATTTCTGCATTTACTGCGGTTTTCATTGCAATAACCGGATCAGCCGTGCCAAGCTGGGTGAGGAAGACATTGAGAAGGAAATGAGGGCCATTGCAAAAAGTGGACTTAAGGAAGTCCTGATCCTGACAGGGGAAAGCAGGAAAATGTCGGATGTGAAATATATAGGGGAAGCCTGTAAAATTGCCCGGAAATATTTTAAGGCAGTAGGGTTGGAAGTGTATCCCATGAATTCGGATGAATATGCCTATCTTCACCGGTGCGGTGCCGATTATGTAACGGTCTTTCAGGAAACTTACCATACTGAGAAATATGAGACTCTGCACCTGGCCGGGCACAAACGGATTTTCCCCTACCGCTTTGCTGCCCAGGAGAGGGCCCTGAAGGGAGGAATGCGGGGAGTGGGGATCGCCGCCCTTCTGGGGCTGGATGATTTCCGGAAAGATGCCTTCGCAACCGGCATGCATGCCTATCTGCTGCAGCGAAAGTATCCTCATGCAGAAATTTCCTTCTCATGTCCCCGCCTGCGTCCGATCATCAACAATAATAAAATCAATCCCATGGATGTTCATGAGCCCCAGCTTTTGCAGGTAGTAACGGCATACCGCCTGTTCATGCCCTTTGCAGGCATTACGGTGTCCACCAGGGAATGTGCCCGGGTACGGGATAACCTGGTAAACATTGCAGCCACAAAAATTTCCGCAGGGGTGAGTACCGGAATCGGCGGACATGCGGATGAAACGGAGCAAAAGGGGGACAGTCAGTTTGAGATTTCAGACGGCCGTTCCGTGGACGCGGTCATGAAGGATTTGCTAAGGCTTGGTATGCAGCCGGTCATGAGTGATTATCTGTATGTATAACAGGAGGTATAACGTATGGGATCGAACGAATTTTATCAGGGAATCATAGCAGTGACCAACCGGCATTTATGCAGCCGTCCATTTTTAGAACAAATAGAATCTGTCTGCAGACTGCAGCCCAGGGCATTGGTCCTGAGGGAAAAGGATATGGAGGAGGAAGAATACCAAAGGCTGGCCCGTCTTGTACTTCCAATATGCGAAAACTTTCAGGTACCCTGTATTCTTCATTCTTTTTCCGATACGGCGAAGAAACTGCATGTGGATAAGATACATTTGCCTCTTTTGAAATTACAGGAACAAGGAAGGGCGGAACCGGAGTTTTCTGTCATAGGCACTTCCGTTCATTCGGTACAGGAGGCGCGAAGAGCAGAGGAACTGGGAGCCACTTATGTAATTGCCGGGCATATTTTTAAAACCGGCTGTAAACCCGGCGTGCCTCCCAGAGGACTTGATTTTCTGGAGGAAGTATGCGGTGCTGTCAGCATTCCTGTTTATGCCATTGGAGGGATGCTGCTTACCGTGAGCTGCCTAAAGGAGATAAAGGAAAGGGGTGCGGCGGGAATGTGCGTAATGTCAGGCCTGATGAAAGAGTAAATTCGAAAAACCCCTCTTGACAAATTAATCAAACCAACATATACTAGTCAATAACTTCATAAACAAATGTAAAAGCGTTGATAAGAACAAGTAGCAGTTTGAAGGACCACACAGAAAGCAGCCGGCAGATGAGAGGCGCGTGGAAAACGGATTGTGAATACATCTTTGAGCTTCGTACCCAACGGCTGAGATGCCAAGTAGGCTGCGACGGATTCCCGCACCCGTTATTGTGCTAGAGTATCGCATCAGGTACTCAAAGAGGTAGGCAGCGTGAGCTGTTTATAAACTTAAGGTGGTAACACGAGACTTCAGCCTCGTCCTTTTGATAGGACGGGGTTTATTTTTTTATGAAAAAGGAGAATGACGATGACGATTTATGAAGAATTAAAAGCCCGGGGCCTGATCGCCCAGGTGACAAACGAAGAAGAGATCAGTAAAATGGTAAACGAAGGAAAGGCCGTATTTTATATTGGATTTGATCCCACGGCAGACAGTCTTCATGTAGGTCATTTTATGGCCCTGTGTTTAATGAAACGCCTTCAGGAGGCAGGCAATAAGCCTATCGCCCTTATCGGCGGAGGAACCGGTATGGTTGGAGATCCGTCCGGAAGAAGCGACATGCGTCAGATGATGACCGTGGATATGATCCAGCATAACTGTGACTGCTTTAAAAAGCAGATGAGCCGTTTTATCGACTTTTCCGAAGGAAAGGCCCTTATGGTCAACAATGCTGACTGGCTGCTGGAGTTAAATTATATTGATTTTCTCAGGGAGGTAGGCCCGCACTTTTCCGTTAACCGCATGCTGTCCGCTGAATGCTATAAGCAGCGTATGGAAAAGGGATTAAGTTTCCTGGAGTTCAACTACATGATCATGCAGAGCTATGACTTTTATGAGCTGTTTAACCGCTATGGCTGCAACATGCAGTTTGGAGGAGATGACCAGTGGAGCAATATGCTTGGGGGCACGGAGCTGATCCGCCGGAAGCTGGGAAAGGATGCCCATGCCATGACCATTACCCTGCTTTTAAATTCCGAAGGAAACAAGATGGGAAAAACCCAGTCCGGTGCCGTGTGGCTTGATCCGGAAAAGACTTCTCCCTTTGATTTCTTCCAGTACTGGAGAAACATTGCCGATGCGGATGTACTAAAATGCCTGCGAATGCTCACCTTCCTTCCTATTGAGCAGATCGACGAAATGGACGGCTGGGAAGGCAGCCAGCTGAACGAGGCAAAGGAAATCCTGGCCTATGAGCTGACCAAGCTGGTACACGGGGAAGAGGAAGCCCAAAGATCAAAAGAGAGTGCCAGGGCACTGTTTACCGGAGGCAATGCGGCAGATATGCCAACCTGTGAGCTGGATGAGGCGGATTTTATTAACGAAAGCATTGACATCCTGTCCATTCTTCAAAAATCCGGCTTAGCACCCAGCCGTTCTGAGGCAAGGCGCAATGTGGAGCAGGGAGGAGTGATCGTGGAAGGAGAGGCTGTTTCTGATGCAAAGACTGTTTTCACAAAGGAGCAGTTGTCCGGAGATGGGATGATAGTAAAGAGAGGCAAGAAAAAGTTTGTAAGGGTGATTGCAAAGCAATAAAAAAGAAGATGCTGAAAAATAGATGCGATTCAGCTAAAACTTCACACCTTTTAGAGATAGAACAGGGCATGCAAAAATGCATATCCTGTTCTTTTTTTGAAAATTGCTCCATGAGTTCTGTGCGGACCAATGAGATTAAAACCTAGAGTCCCGGTGATATTACAGCAGCCGGATGCTTGCCCCGTTCTGCTTCAATAAGGTTATGAGAAGGGGAGAGGGGGTTCCGGGTGCTGAAACTTGGGAGATCATAAAAATTCCGTCAATCTGCATAAAATTGATTAAATGATTTAAACAATATGACAAAATATAAAAACCGCCAAATTATCCATTGACATATGGATTATATTACTATAATATAAACAATAAAATTAAACATAAAAGACAAAAACCAAAAACCAAAAACAGAGCATTGAGTAAAATTGATTTAATTAATTAATAAAATTAATAAACATAATGAGGAGGACTTAGGCTATGAAGTATTTTTTAGACAGCGCAAAGCTTGATGAGATTCAGTTTGCTTACAACACATTTGGTATTGATGGTGTGACAACGAATCCAAGGCATATCATGCTTAGCGGAAAACCATTTCTTACGGCAATCCATGGCATTGCAGATTGGATAAAATCCCAGGGACTGGATGGGTATGACCGTTTTCCTGTATCAGTGGAAATCAATCCTCACCTGGATGAAGCAGAGGCCATGATAACGGAAGCCAGAAAGATTGCTGCAATCAGTTCTAATTTTGTAATCAAAATTCCCGCAACAGAGGCAGGAATGACTGCGGCCAGAAAACTGGAGGCAGAAGGCATCCGCACGAATGTAACATTGGTGTTTTCACCTGCCCAGGCCATTCTTCCAGCCAGGAATCATTCTCTGTTCGTATCCCCATTCATCGGATGGAAGGAGGCCAACGGTGAGGATTGTAAGGCTTACATACAAAATATTGTGGATATCTATAAGAATTATGGCTTTTACAAAAAGACACAGATTATCTGTGCGGCGATCCGTACTCCCAAGCAGATTGTGGAATGTGCCGTGGCAGGAGCCGACATTGTGACAACCGGCCTGGATGTATATCGGGATACCATGAAACACGCTTATACCAACCAGGGGATTGAAACCTTTATCAATGCCTGGGATAACACCATTACAGAATAGTGGGCGTAAGGAAATGAACGAGAAGGAGAGGCTGGGATATGAAGATCGGATTTATCGGACTTGGCATCATGGGCGAGTCCATGTGTGAGAATATAGTGAAAAAGCATGATGATACAGTCTATGTGTTTGACTTTGTAAAGGAAAAGGCGGACTTACTGGCGGCTAAAGGTGCTGTGGCGTGCAGGGATTCCGTGGAACTGGCAAAGGTGTCTGATGTGATTATTTCAATGGTCCCCAAGTCAGAGCACTCCAAAGCAGTGTACACGGGGATCCTGGAAGTGCTGGATTCCACGAAAACCTGCATTGACATGAGTACCATAGATCCCAGCGTATCAGTGAAAATTGCAGAGATGGTGAAAAAGACAGGAGCCGGATTCATCGATGCCCCGGTGGTAAAGTCAAAACCTGCGGCTGTTGCAGGTAAATTAGGAATCTATGTGGGCGGCGATGAGGAAACCTATGAGAGAATGCGCCCCATCCTCCTTTACATGGGAGAAAATGTAAAGCATATGGGGGAAAACGGCAAGGGGCTGGTAATGAAGATCTGCCACAATGCCCTGGTATCCCAGATTCAGAATGGGGTCAATGAAACCATTGCCTTAGCGGCAAGAAATGGAATTTCCCTTATGGATTATGGGGAAGCCGTCTCCTATGGCGGGGGCCAGAACTTTTATCTGGATTCCAAGAAAGCCTTTCTTGATGCAGAGGATTATACGACTGCCTTCTCAGTGGAAAACATGGCAAAGGATGTAAGTATCTGCATGAAGCTGGCAGATGAATGCGGCTTTTCAATGCCTGGAGAGCAGGCAGTATGGGGGGTTTATGAAAAGGCTATGGAAGCCGGATATGGAAATGAGGATTTTTGCGCTACTATAAAAATAGTAAAAAGATAGGAGCGCTTAAAAAAGTCCGGTCACAGATTCAGAGGAAGATGATAATGAGGAATATGATGATTAAACGGTTAAACGAAGTCAACGATGTGGCAGTCCGCTCTGTTTTTGATGAGGAATTTAAAACATATGGACGGGTGGTCACAGGATATGATTTCTCGGACATGGTGTCTTACATGGAAGAAAAATCTCTTATACCGGAAAACGGCAACATATACCTGGCTTCTGTTCCTGAGATGGAACAGGTGCCTGGGGCAGCTTTTTTAAGAGATGGGTTTTACGGCGGGATGGACATACAGGTAGGGTACTGTAATGGAAGAAATACCGCTTACAATGGATTTGAATATCACAAAGGCAGTGAGATCAATATCGCCGTGACGGATTTCATGGTGGTTTTAGGCCATGTATGGGAGATTAAGGATAATACATACAAGACAGAGGATGCAAAGGTGTTTTTTGTGGAAAAAGGGACAGTTGTTGAGATGTACCAGACCACGCTCCACTTGTCACCCTGCCGGGTAACGGATGAAGGGTTTAAAGATATTATAATCCTTCCAAGGGGAACGAATACGCCTTTGGAGCATAAGCCGGAGGCAGCGGAGGACGAAGGAAAACTGCTTTTGCAGCGCAACAAATGGGTCATTGCCCATCCGGAACGGGAACCCTTGATCAGGCAGGGCGCTGTTCCGGGACTTATAGGGGAAAATAAGGAACTTAAGTATTAAGGGAATTGAAAAGCAAAAACAAATAATATATCAGGAGGTTGTATATGAAAAAGAGAATATTAGCAATGGTACTTGCAGCTGTTACAGCAGTTTCCCTGGCAGGATGCGGTGCGTCCGCCACACAATCGGAACCATCCGGAAATACCTCGAAGGAGTCAACCGCAGCCGCGGGAGGCCAAAGCGGTGCAACCATCAAAATTATATGTCCTTACGGCGTAGGCGGCACTGCTGATTCCATTGCGCGAAAGTATGCGCTGGTTGCCGGTAAGGTTCATCCGGAATACAATTTTATCGTGGAAAATATGACAGGCGGAGACGGTTTTTCTGCGGCAAACTATTACACTGATTTGGATCCGTCCACAAAGGAACTGCTGGTTTATGGTTATGGTGTGGCATACCGTCATGATCTTGGCAAGAAATATCAGACTGAGGTTGTGGACTTTGACCGCAGTGACATATATCCGGTTGCATCCATTGATGACAGGACTTGGATTATGTACGGAAAACCAGGCACGACCCTGGCGGATATCCTGGAGAAATCCAGGAATGGCGGCATCAAGATGTCTGGCGGGAATCCCCTTTCTGATCCCCATCTGGCATTAGGCTCCCTGGTAGCTTTGGAAGGCGGTAAAGTGATGGTGGTTCCCTATGACGGAGGCGCTGCCCAGAAGAAGGGGCTGACTGACGGGGAAGTGGATGTGTTTGTTGGCACTACTCAGGTCGCCTTAGAGGATGTAGAGGCAGGGACAATGACTCCGATCCTTGCATTCTCTGATCAGGCTTTTGAAGGCTTCAAGAGTCCTGATGGGGAAATCACTGTTCCGGGAATTGCCGGTGAAACCAAGGCTCCCGAACTGAATGGATCCGCAGATTATACAGGTTCCATTTTGGCGGCAGGCGGATTTATTGCAGTACGTACCGGTGCGGATCAGGCATGGATCGATCAGGTTGCACAGATTTCCAAAGATGTATGGGCGGATCCTGAATACAGTGACTGGATCAGTGAGATTAAGCTGAATAAGTTTGAAGTGTATGGAGAAGATGCAAAAGTACATCTGGAAGAAGCTTGTGCCAAGGCGGTTGCTGCATTTGACACCTTGAGCGGGCAGCAGTAGGAGACGGCTGGAAGATCGGCCGGGAGGGCTTTTGCCGGAATGCCCTCCTTGCCATTTTCTTCAGCAATTGGAGAAAGGATGTGTGATTCAGTGAAATTTAAGATTAAGACTTATTTTTGGTCCGGGCTTATCATGGGACTGTTTAGTATCGCAATGCTGGTAGTCATGCCGTCTGAAGTGCGCCTTCCCATGTACGACTCAGGTGCGCCAAGTCCGCGGATCATCCCGGGTATCTGTCTTACAGGAGTTTTGATCTGCTCCGCTGTACTGCTGATACAAAGCTTAATATTTAAAAAAGATAGAGTGATAGAATTTGACTGGAAAAAAGAGAAGCCCTGTATTTTCATGATTTTATTGCTGTGTTTCTTTACTTTCCTGACAATCAAAGCGGGATTTATTCTTGCCGTAGTCATCGTGTTTCCTGTGATGTTATTTTACTGCGGTGAGAGGAAGCCATTTATTTACATATTCACTGTGGCAGCAGGAATCGGTATCTTTTACCTGTTCAAGTATGTATTCCACGTTTCATTGCCTGGTTTTCCGGGATTTGGAGGTTGAGTTATGGGAGATATTCAGCAGATTCTGCTTGCACTGCAGCAGGTTTTTACGATTGGTAATTTAGCGGTCATTCTTGGCGGACTGATTCTGGGAATGATTGTAGGATGTATTCCGGGACTTAGCGTAACCCTTGGCATCATTTTACTTCTTCCCCTCACCTACAGCTTTTCTTCGCCGGACACGGCCATCATTTCCCTTCTGGCTGTTTATGTAGGCGGTATGTATGGAGGATCAATCAGTGCGATCACCCTTAATACGCCGGGAACGAACTCGGCGATTGCAACAACATTTGACGGATACCCCCTGGCAAAGAAAGGGAAGGTAAAAAAAGCCCTGGACACCTCTTTGTTTGCATCTACCTTCGGCGGTCTTTTTTCCGCTCTGCTCCTCATGGTGTGCGCTTCCCTCATAACAAAACTGGTGTCAAAATTTGCATCGGCAGAATACTTTTCCATGGCAATCCTGGGCATTTCGCTGATTGCAGGCGTAAGCGGCGAAAGCCTGGCAAAAGGAATTATATCCGGTCTGCTTGGCATCTTAATGGCTGCCATTGGAGCTGATGCGGTGACAGGTGTGATGCGCTTTACCTTTGGCATAGACTCTTTAAGGTATGGCATTGATATGCTGCCTGCCATGATCGCGCTGATTGCATTGACCCAGGTGGTCCAGAAGCTGCGGGATTTTGTTCTGGCAGAAGGGAATCTGGATGATATCACGAAGATTGACAAGGTTGGTTTAACACTGAAAGAAGCTAAATCAATTATTCCGGCCTGCCTTCGTTCTTCCTGCGTAGCCTCCTTTTTAGGCGCAATGCCGGGAGTGGGAGGCGGTGTGGCACAGTTTATGTGTTATAACGAGTGCCGACGGGCCTCCAAGCGTCCCCAGGATTTTGGAAAAGGGAGCCTGGAAGGAATTGCAGCAGCCGAGGCGAGCAACAATGCTGTGGTTGGTTCTGCCATGATTCCCCTGCTGACCCTGGGGATTCCCGGAGACGGCGTGACGGCGCTGCTGCTTGGAGCGTTTATTCTTCATGGAATTCAGCCGGGTCCCACCATGTTTACCAAGCAGGGCGTTATCGCTTATTCCATTATCATAGGCTGTCTGGTGGCAAATATTTTTCTCTATCCCATCGGCATGGTGCTGACCCGTGCAGTGGCAAAAATCGTGCAGGTGCGTTATACCTACCTGGCGCCTGTCATCATCATCTTTTGTTTTGCCGGAGCATTTGCAGCTACGGGAAACGTAAAAGAGCTGGTTTTAACGGCAGCTATCCTTATTTTCAGCTATTTTCTCACATTGCTGGATATTTCATCTACTCCTCTGATGCTTGGGATGATTCTTGCCGACATTATGGAGATGAACTTTGTAACCAGTATGATGAGCTATGATAAAGACTATCTGATTTTCTTCAAGCGTCCGATTTCCTGTGTGATTCTGATATTAACGGTAATTCTTGTGATTTCCATGCTCCGGATCAATAAGAAGGTGGAGGCTCTGAATCAGGCTCAAATGGAGGAAATGAAGAAAGAGGGCATGCAGAAGGGATGATTTTTGTGATCATGATGTTCTGATGGATTTCAAACGGAGGTTACATATGGAATTTGTTCGTAAAGGAATGGACTGGGAGCTAAATGCAGACGGCCGCAGGATACTCAGCTGTAAAAGCGGCAAGCCAATGATCTATGTGGGATACGGAGAAGAATCCGTGGATATGTACAGAGGCAATTACAGGATAGAGGACTATGTGGTGGAACGGCGTCCCTTAAGGGTTACCGGAATAACGGAGGAGCCGGAGGGCATTTCCATGGACTTGGAGGGCCAGATCGTGCTTACGGTTAAGGTTGAAGGAGAGCTTGCGGTCCTTTCCTTCCGGCAGATCAATCCGGCCATTAACCGGTTCTGGTTCAGAGTGGAGGCAGACGAGAAAGAATCCTGCTATGGCTGCGGAGAGCAGATGTCTTATTTTAATTTGAGAGGAAGGCATTTTCCCTTATGGACCTCTGAGCCGGGAGTGGGAAGGGATAAGACCACCTATGTGACATGGCGCTCGGATGTGGAAAATAAGGCGGGAGGGGATTATTACAATACCAACTACCCACAGCCCACCTATGTGTCCGCCAGGCACTATTACCTTCATGTGGATTCCACTGCTTATGCTGATTTTGACTTCAGGAACAGGGATTTCCATGAGCTTCAGATATGGGAGGTTCCGGCTTCCATACGCATTGAGGCAGCCCCCGGCTTCCTGGAGCTTTTAGAGAAACTGACAGCCTTTTTGGGCCGGCAGCCAGAGCTTCCGGAGTGGGTGTACAATGGCCTGATCATAGGCGTACAGGGGGGAAATGACCGTTCCTTGGGAATCCTTGAGAAGACTCTGGACAAAGGAATCAAGGTATCCGGCCTGTGGTGCCAGGACTGGTGCGGAAAAAGGGTCACATCCTTTGGAAAACGCCTTCAGTGGGATTGGAAATATCATCAGGAAATGTATCCGGACCTGCCAAAGCGTATACAGGAGCTTCACAGCAGGGGAATAAAATTCCTTGGCTATATCAATCCTTATCTGGTAAACGACGGGGAATTATATAAGGAAGGAAAGGCCAGGGGGTATTTTGCCACAAAAGGGGATGGAGGGGATTATCTGGTAGATTTCGGTGAGTTTTACTGCGGAGTGGTGGATTTGACCAATCCGGATGCCTATGAATGGTACAAAAATGAAGTGATCAAAAAACACAGCCTGGATATTGGAATTGACGGCTGGATGGCTGACTTTGGAGAATATCTCCCAACGGATGACATCAGGCTATACAGCGGAATATCCCCCATGAAAGAACATAACCGCTGGCCCGCTCTCTGGGCAAAGTGCAACTATGAAGCGGTAAAGGAAAGCGGAAAACTGGGAGAGGTGGTCTACTTTATGAGGGCTGGAGGAACCGGAAGCCAGAAGTACTGCACCCTGTTGTGGGCAGGAGACCAGTCCGTGGACTTTACCATTCATGACGGCCTTGCAACGGTTATCTGTGCGGCCTTAAGCGCCGGTATGACCGGCTGCGGCTTAAGTCACAGTGATATCGGCGGATACACCTCCCTGTTTGACAACAAAAGAACCAAGGAGCTGTTTTTAAGATGGGCTGAGATGGCCGTATTCACTCCAGTGATGCGCACCCATGAGGGGAACCGGCCAGACACTAATTTCCAGTACTATGAGGATGAGGACTGTATGGAACAGCTGGCAAGGCTGGTGGAGGTTTACACCATGCTGGCGCCCTACATGAAAGAGCTGGTAAAGGAAAATGCGGAAAAGGGAATCCCGGTTCAAAGGCCTCTGTTCCTCCACTATGAGGAGGATAAAAGAGCTTACGAAGTCCAGTACGAATACCTGCTGGGCCCGGATCTTCTGGTGGCTCCTGTGTATTTGGAAGGACAGGATACCTGGGATGTCTATCTGCCTGAAGGAGAATGGATTCACCTGTGGACAGGTGAAGAATACAGGGGCGGGGAGGCAAAGGTGGCTGCACCGGTTGGAGATACCCCGGCATTTTACTTAAAGTCCTCAGAATACGCCCCTTTGTTTGAAGAGATCCGCAGAACCCATGGGAAGCGGGAAAGCGGACGGTAATCTATGAGATACGCAGGATTTTTTCTCATCATATTGCTGTCCAATATCATCCAGGGAATCACAGGCTTTGCCGGGACCATCCTTGCAATGCCTCCCAGCCTGATGCTGGTGGGTTACAACACAGCCAAACCGGTGCTCAACGTGCTGGGATTGCTGTCAGGCTTCTATGTGTTTGCAGGACACAGGAAAAGCGTGTGTTGGAGCGAGCTTAAAAAAATCGTGGCAGTGATGGCAGCCGGCATACTGGGAGGAATTTGTTTAAAGGGGTTCTTTGAAGGACAGGAGCAGCAGCTATACCGGATGCTGGGGGTATTTGTCATCCTTCTTTCCGGGCAGGGGCTTGTAAAGCTGCGGCACGAAGCAAACGGACCAACGGATAAAAAGGGGGAAGAAGCCGGAAATCCAGGGAGTGCCCAGGATACAAAGACCTCCACGGCCATGTACCTGCTGCTGGGCCTTGCAGGCCTTGTACATGGCATTTTCGTATCAGGAGGCCCGCTTCTCATAGGATATATGACCAAAAGGCTGAAAGACAAGGTGAGCTTCCGGGCCACTATTTCCACTGTCTGGCTGGTGTTAAATACCATCGTTCTGCTGGATGATATACGCATGGGTCTGTGGAGTCCGGATTTAGTCAGGACGCTGGTCATGTCCCTCCCCTTCCTGCTGGCCGGCATGTTCATGGGAGGCAGACTTTATGCCAAAATGAGTCAGAGGCTTTTTATGATGATTACCTATGTGCTTCTGTTTATCTCTGGTATTTCCCTTCTGGGAAAATAGGTTACGGGATAATATGGGAAGAATATTGCATTGATTTCAAAGGAGATAAAAAAATATGAAATTTGAAGTTGCATACATACCAATCGGTGTACCTACCTTTCATTTGGAAAGTGCGCAGATTGAATTTGAGAAATCCATCCGTCTGATTTCTTCTCTGACAGAGGAGGCCGTGTATCCGGAAAACATGCTTTTATCCATAAATGACTTAAATTCCTATTTGGATACCATAAATCCGGGTCTTATCATCCTCCAGAACATCACCTTTGCCAATGCTGCCTATGCAAGCGAAATCCTTAAGCGCTTCACCTGTCCGGTGCTTTTGTGGACACTGAGGGAGCCGGTGATCGACGGAGGCCGCTTAAGGCTTAATTCCCTTACCGGAGCATATTCTGCGGGTAATGCGCTCCGCGCTTTCCGTGACGGTGAGTTTGAATATATTTTCGGCTCACCGGAGGAGGAGGCGGTGGCTGCCGGCGTAGGCGCTGCCATCAGGGCAGCCAGGGTAAAGCATCAGTTAAGGGATCTAAAGATGGCCTCCATCGGTCATACTCCCCAGGGTTTTGGATTTGGAAGGGCATTGGATGCAGAACTGATGCATGGATTCGGTGTGACATTGGACTCCATCGAAGCCAGGGAGCTGATTGATAAGGCCAAATCCTATACAGACGAGGAGTGCGCTTCCTATCTGGAGGAGGCAAAAGCCATGATGGGGAGCTTAGACGAGACGCCGGAGAAGAATGTGAAGGACTTTGCAAGGCTTTATAAGGCTTACAGGATGTATGTGGAGGAGAACCGGATCGGAGCCCTGTCTTCACGGTGCTGGCCGGACTTTTTTACAGCATTCGGAACTCCTGTATGTTCTGTGCTGTCCCTCCTCAATGCATTGGGGACGGCGGCCAGCTGCGAGTCTGATGTATACGGGGCTTTGTCCATGTATATAGGAATGCAGCTGACAGGCAATGCCGCATTTTTCGGAGACCCTGTTTCCATGGATGAAAAGGAAGGTACCATCACCTTCTGGCATTGCGGCATGGCACCCTGCACCCTGGCAAGAAAGGATACCGGTGCAGAAGTGGGTGTACACCCCAACCGCAAGATCGGGCCGGTTATGGACTTTGGCTGCCAGGCCTGGGATAAGGTTACTGTTTTCCGGGTAGGCCGCAGGGCTGATGGAAGCTTCCGCTTTTTCATTGCGTCAGGGGAAGCTCTGGACCGTCCGAAGCAGTTTTGCGGGACCTCGGTAGTGGTTAAGACGGATCATGATGCAAAGGATATTATTGTAAAAAGCGTAAAATCCGGATGGGAACCCCATTTTGTTGTGATCTACGGAGACGTGGCGGAAGAGCTTACTATGCTGGCTCATATGCTGGGCATGGAGGCATGTATTTATTAGTGTGGGGTGCAGGGGGGATATCAAAGGTTCTTCTTGATTTTAACAGTGTTTACGCCTATACTGGTGAGAGGATATGATATGTTGAGAAACGGAGGAAAAAGATATGGGCTATACGGGAATTAATCTGGAAAATGTTAAAGTGAGCAACCGCAGCGCCATATTAAAACTCCTTAATGACCACGGAGCCATGTCAAGGAAGGATATTGCCATGGAGCTGGGCCTGACTCCGGCTACCGTTACCTTGATCTGCACAGACTTAATTGCCGCCGGAATTCTGCTGGAAAAGGGTGAGATGGCTGAGGAGAAGCGCGCAGGCAGGAAAAAGGTATCGATTGATATCAATTACCGGTACAAATATGTGCTTTCTGTCAGCATTGAGGCACCGGAAACCTGCATCGCCATCAGCGATTTAAAGGGGTGTCTTAAGGGATTGAAAAAGATTAAGACAGAGACTTCTCTGGAGCCTCAGGCATTTTTAAAGAAGATCGCTGACGAAAGCAAGCATTTTATGTGGGAGCAGGGGGTATCCAGGGATGCTGTCTTAGGTGCAGGCTTATCAATTCCCGGACCTGTGAAAAGGGATACAGGGGTGAGTCTCCATGCGTACCGCATATGGAACGAGGCAGTGCCGGTGGGGGAATATATGAAAATGTATTTAAACCTTCCTGTGGTGGTGGATAATAATGTAAAGGCTTTTGCAGAAGGGGAACTCATATACGGCACAGGTAAAAAGCAGGAGAACCTTCTGTTTATTAAATGGGGGCCAGGCGTAGGATCTGCCATTATCATACAGAACAAGATTTACGACAGCCAGAACTCCAAGACAGCGGAGATCGGCCATTACATTGTGGAACCGGGAGGTCTGCCCTGCCGCTGCGGCAGACGGGGCTGCTTAGAAACCCATGTCGCCACCCATGCCATTGCTGACCGGGTAAGGCGGGCCTGCACCAGAGAGACCATGCCCGGGCTGTATGCATTTGTGGAGGGTGATGTGGACAGGATAGAGGTAAGGAACATGGAACAGTGGATTGAAGTAGATGATCCGGGACTCCAGAAGATCATTGACGACATTGTGGAGCGTCTGGCACGTACCGTGGTGAATACCATCACTTTACTGGCACCGGATAAGGTCATTATCTATGGATTCATGTTTGAAATGGATAATATCCAGAAACGTTTCCTGAACTTCTGTACCTACTACGATCCCCTGTATAATGGAAGTTATATCCTGAAGTCGGAACTGAGCGACAGAATTGGATATATCGGTCCTCTGGCAATTGCGGTAAATGAGCTGTTTTTGGGAACATGAGAGGCGGTTTTTAATAAAAATCAGCTGGAAGATCTGAAATGATCGACCGGCTGATTTTTTGTGCTGTCATAAGTACGGCCTGTTTTATGATTTTTTACGCTTTTTTAACCGAATCAAGAAAGTCCCCCACTTCAAATGCGAAAAGCATTAAGCGGTGGGTGAGGGGACTTGCTGCTATTCGGTTATGCCCGATGGAGCGGGGCAGGGTCTCCCCCGCACTATCGGGGACACTGTGAGCAAGTAGCGAAGCGGATTGCGAATATTCGCTTGACACCGCATCAATGGCTGTACCTTTCTTCATGCTGAAATTTAACAACAACTGCGAAAATTCTGCGACAACTTAACAAACATTGCATAGTCACCAGCCCATGAGATATCGTATAATGAGGAAATATGATGATTTTACTGAAAAAGGGAGGGATATGCAGATGATGCTTGCAGCAGAACGGGACAAACGGATAAATATATGGATCGAGGAATTGAAAAACCATTTGTTTGACATGCTTGATGAGGTGGCTTTTACCGGCTTTACGACAAAACAGCATTTTACTTATGAAGAAGCAATAAAGCAGGAGTTTTATCCCATGCCCCAAGGGACTTCCTGGGGAGGTAAATGGGAATACGGCTGGTTTCAGACAGAAATCGTCATGCCCAGAGAGGCGGAGGGAAAGCGGATTTTCCTACACCCTGAGGTGGGTGGGGAAATGCTGGTCTGGGTGAATGGAGTAACGGCAGGTTCAAAAGATTTAAAGCACGACGGAATTACACTGACCCGCTGCGCAAAAGCAGGTGAGCGTTTTTTTGTGGTAGCAGAAAGCTATGCAGGGCACGGTCCAAGGCTGGAAAAAGGCGGGCCATGCCCTCCCTGGCGCACAGCTGTTCCCGAACCTCCAGCCTTTCAGGTGAAGACAGGCACTTCGGATTTCGGTATCTGGAATGAAGACGCATTTCAGCTTCTCATGGATGCAGTTACCCTTTACAAGCTTTCCCAAGGACTTGATCCCAAGTCTTTAAGAGCTATGAAAGTAAATCAGGGACTTTTGGAATTTACTTTTCTGGCAGATTTTGAGCTGGACCGGGAGGCACGGGATGAATCCTTTCGTAAGGCAAGAAAAAGACTGGCACCGCTGCTTTCCTGTGTCAATGGGTCAACCGCACCGGAGTTTACCATATTTGGACAGTCTCATCTGGATCTGGCCTGGCTCTGGCCCTGGGAGGAAACAAAGCGCAAATGTGCCAGAACCCTGTCTACACAGATTGCCTTGTCCGATGAATATGAAGATTACAAATTCCTGTTATGTGAACCTCCCATTATGGAAAATGTGAAAGAAAACTATCCGGAGTTGTACGGACGCCTTCTTCAGAAGGTTGAGGACGGAGCTTTTATACCGGAAGGCGGGATGTATGTGGAATCGGATACCAATCTGGTATCCGGAGAGAGTCTGATCCGTCAGTGCCTTTACGGAAGAAAGTGGTTTTTGGAAGAGCTGGGAAAAGAAAGTGTTTTGGTTTGGCTTCCTGATTGCTTTGGGTTTAACGGACAGCTGCCTCAGATCATGAAAGGCTGCGGAATCCGTTACTTTGCTACTCAGAAGGTTTCCAGGGCATTAAAGGGCTGCGATTTATTTCCTTATAACAATTTCTGGTGGGAAGGTATTGACGGTACCAGGATTCTCACTCATTTTTATAAAGAGAATAACGCCCGGCTGGATCCCCTTGATTTGATCACAAGATGGCAGGAGGACCGGGTCCAGCAGGAGAATATTGATTCCTTTCTCTATCCTTTCGGATTCGGAGACGGCGGGGGCGGTGCCACCAGAGAGATGGCGGAAACAGCACGGCGTGTAAAGGATTTGGAAGGGGCACCCCGTACCAGTATGGAAGGTCCTGTGAGATTTTTTCAACGGCTGGAAGAGGAAGGCTCTGTAACAGAGGTTTACAGAGGGGAACTTTATCTGCCCTGGCATAGGGGAACCTACACCTCCCAGGCGTGGATCAAGAAAGAAAACCGGCTGACGGAACGGAGGCTCCGGGAAGCAGAACTTTTAAATTCCATTGCATGCTTCACAGAAAACGGAGAAAACCGGAGGGAAGAGCTGGAATCCTTATGGAAAGTGCTGCTTTTTCACCAGTTTCACGACATCATTCCCGGAACCTCCATTGCCAGGGTATATGAGGATACCAGGGAAGCGTTAAAATCCACCGGAGAAAAAGCGCTTGGCTTTTATGAAGAAGCAAGAAAGCAGATTACAGGATCAGAGGCTGACGGTATCCTATTATTCAATTCTTTATCCTGGGAGCGGGAGGAACTGGCGGAGATTCCGGCCAGAGAGGAAGAACGTCTGGTCCGGAGCGGAAGGTTCCCTGTGACCCAGAAAATCGGAGACAGGCTGCTGATTCCTGTGAAGGTTCCCTCCTGCGGATATACCGATCTTGTTGGGCGGGATCAAGCTGTTTATACCGGAATTTCAGAAGAAAAGGTATGCCGGATCTATGAGCAAGACGGTTGGTTTGTGCTGGAAAACGGATTGGTCAAGATAATAGTTGACGATCTTGGTCAGGTAAGGAGTGCCTTGGATCAGGAAACAAAAATCGAATATGTGGATGGGATAGCAAACCGGTTTTTCTTATACCAGGATATTAATGTGGATTATGATGCCTGGGAAATGAGTTCCTTCTATAAAAATGTGCCGGCAGAGCCGGGAAACAGGGCGGAGCTCGCCATAGAGGAGACAGGACCGCTTAAAGTGGTGCTTCTGGTAAAGAGGATGATTCACCAGTCCTCTCTGATTCAGAGAATCACATTATCCTATAACAGCAGGCGGATTGATTTTGTTACGGCCATTGACTGGCAGGAAACGCATAAACTGCTGAAGACTGCTTTCCCGGTTACGATCCGGACGGAAGAAGCCTTTGAAGAAATCCAGTTTGGGTATATCAAACGCCCGACCCATCAGAACCGACGTTACGATGCAGACCGCTATGAGGTCTGTAATCACCGGTATACTGCAATGACGGAACCGGGAAGGACAGCGGCAGTGCTTAATGATTCCAAATATGGAATCAGCACCAATGGAAATTCCATGGAACTGACACTGTTAAAAGCTCCTGTATGGCCGGATATGAATGCGGATAAAGGAATACAGGAATTTACGTATTCTTTCTATATAGAAAGCAGGAACTTTACAGAAAGCGGAGTTGTGCGGGAAGGAATGCAGTTAAACTGCCCCCTGGCATTTTGGGGAAAGGGTATCGGAGAAAAAGAATTTTTCCGGATATCAGAAGAAAATGTGATTCTGGAGACTGTGAAGATGGCAGAAGACGGCGAAAATCATATGATTTTAAGATTCTATGAAGCCATTGGAAAACATACCTCCTGCCGGGCGGCAGCCGGTTTTAAAATCAGCAGCGTGTGGGAAACTGCCATGGAGGAGGAGTTGAAGGGAAGTGAGTCTGTTCCGGTGAACTTGCTTGAAAATAGCAGTGAAATGCTCTTACATTTTGCGCCTTTTGAGATTAAGACCCTTCGGCTGGTTCCATAAACGCAAAAAATGCGAATAAGATGATTTCAATAATAACAAATTACGCATAGCAACAATGTAACCAAAATATTATAATGATTTCATCAGCTTTAAGATGAAAACGCCAAAACTTGATATGGAGTTAACAAAATGACAAAAAAGTTAATCATTTTTACAGACAGCGGAGATACAATCATTGACGAAGAAACCGAAATACGCGATGAAAACGGTATTGTAATCCACGCGGAGTTGATACCCGGTGCAGAGGAGACCTTAAAAGCTCTTTACGATTCCGGTTATATCATTGCCATGGTGGCGGATGGAGAAGAACAGTCCTTCACCAATGTTTATGAAGAAAACGGTCTTGGTTATTGTTTCCACACCAGAACAATTTCTCAGATAGTAGGGTTCCAGAAACCTTCCAGGCTGATGTTTCAGGATGCCATGGAGAAGAACCATCTTACAGAAGAAGACAAAAAAAGGGTGGTTATGATCGGTAACAATGTGAAAAAGGATATTGCAGGAGCCAACCGTTTTGGAATTACTTCCATTCTCATTGACTGGTCTCCACGCTATGATATGACTCCGGCTGATGAATGGGAAAGGCCGGACTATACCGTCCATGAACCGAAAGAGCTTCTGGCTCTGGCAGAAAGACTGGAGGCAGAGCTTACAAAAGACGGAAATGTATAGAAGGAGGGTATGGATATGATGAAAGGAAAAACAACAAAGGAAAGGCTGCGTAAGATCCCGTTTAAGGTGTATTTCCGCAATACCTGGCAGCTTTATTTCATGCTTCTGATTCCGGTGATTTATATGCTCCTGTTCCGTTATAAGCCAATGATCGGAGGAGTAATTGCTTTTAAGAAATTTAATGTATTTGCCGGCATCTGGAACAGTCCATGGGTTGGACTTGCAAACTTTAAGGAAGCCTTTGGATCAAAGGATTTCTGGAATGCATTGAAAAATACGCTGATTTTAAATGCAGGTGATTTGATTATCGGATTTCCCATTCCGGTATTTATTGCGGTTTTCCTGTTTGAAATAAGAAACATACATATCAGAAAAGCAACTCAGACAATTTTGTATCTTCCTCATTTTCTTTCCTGGGTCATTATTGCCGGTATTATTACGCAGCTGTTTTCAGCCAGTGGTCTTGTCAATGATCTGATCCGGAAAGCAGGATTTACAGAGGTGAACTTCTTAAGCTCTCCCTTTATCTGGCGCTTTGTGTACTGGTTTTCAGGTGTCTGGCAGTCAGCTGGCTACTCCCTGATCATTTATCTGGCAGCCCTGACAGCCACGGATCCGTCTTTGGGAGAAGCAGCGTATATTGACGGTGCAACAAGGCTTCAGAGAATCGCTCATGTTACCATACCCCAGATCAGGCCAACGATTTCCATTATGCTCATCATGCAGCTTGGAAAAATCGTATCAATTGATTTCGACCGCCCTTATATGATGGGAAATACTCTGGTAAAAAGTGCTTCAGATGTTATCAGTACCTACGTTTATAACGTTGGCCTTCAGGCAGGACGATTTGATTTTGCCACAGCAGTTGGTTTGTTCCAGTCAGTGGTGGGAATTATCCTGATTCTTTCGGTTAATAAAGTTTCCAAAAAAATGGGAGAGGAGGGAATTATGTAATGGGAGAATTAAAGAGCAAGACAGAATGCAGGTTTCAGCTTTTCTGGAATACTTTTTTTGTGGCAGTCAGCATTATCGCACTGATCCCCATCATCCGTGTTATATCCATGTCCCTCAGCTCCAAGGATGCGATTCTGGGCGGAAAGGTTTTTCTGTATCCGGTACAGTTTACAACGGAAGCTTACGTCAGGGCATTCCGAAGCGGAAGCTTTGCATCTTCTTTTATCTATTCCGTTTTCCTCATGCTGGGATCTACGGCAATATGCATTATCATGACAATTATGGCGGCATACCCGCTTTCAAAAAAGAATTTAAAGGGCGGAACAATCATTATGACCCTGTTTGTTGTGACCATGTATCTGGATCCGGGAATTATCCCCAAATATTTAAATGTCAAGGATTTTAAGATGATTGATACCGTGTGGGCTCTGCTTATTCCGGAGGCACTCAGCGCGTATAATATGATCATTATGTGCACTGCTTTTAAAGGAGTGGACTCCTCGCTTTATGAAGCGGCAAAGATTGATGGCTGCAATGAAATTCAGACCTTGTTCAGAGTGGCCATTCCTTTGGTTTACCCCACATTGGCCACACTTGCCCTGTTTTATGCAGTAGGCAGATGGAACCGGTTAAGTGATGTTCTTTACTATGTAAACACTTCTAAGCTGTATACGGTTCAAATGGTATTAAAACAGCTGATCGAATCAGTTAAAATATCCCAGGAAGAGGGAATTACATCACAGCTGGTTGCTGATAACATTAAATCGGCCAGCATTGCGATTTCCATGACACCAATGATTATTGCCTATCCGTTTATACAAAAGTATTTTACAAAGGGAATTATGCTTGGTGCGGTAAAAGGATGATTATTTATTTTTAAAATAAATATAGGAAGAAAAGAAAGGGAGGTTTTTCATGAAAAAAGTAAGATTATTGAAAAGCTGTATGGCAGTTTTTGCAGCAGCAGCCCTGGTAACCGGATGCAGTTCCGGTGCAGGAAAGGAAACAACGAAAGCAGCAGGCGCTGCAGAAACAAAAACTGAGGCAGGAGCTGCCGCAGATAAAGGAGAGGAAGTAACTATTAAGGTTATGGTTTGGGACAGAGGTGATGCGGCTCCTGGAACAACGGTAGAAAACAACACCCAGACGGAATGGATCAAACAGCAGATGAAGGAAATGTACAATATCAATGTGGAATACGTTTCCGTTCCAAGATCCTCTTCTGATGATAAGCTGAACATCATGATGTCCGGCGGAAGCGCTCCTGATATTGTGTTTACATACAGTCAGAGCATTTTTTATAACTTTGCACAAAATGGCGGCCTGGCTGATTTGACACAGGCGTATGAAGCCTATGGATCTGATATTAAAAAATTTGTATCCGATGCACAGAACATGGGACAGCTTGATGGAAAACAGTTTGCAATCATGAAGCAAAGAGGCGTGGAATCTCCTCGTCATACTGCGTATATCCGACAGGACTGGCTGGATGAACTGGGAATGGAAATACCAAAGACAAAAGAGGAATTGACTGAGTACTTACAGGCGGTAAAAGATAAGAATCCAGGCGGAGTTAATCAGGTAATTCCGTGGGCAATGAGCGGACGCAATGATACAGAAAAGGGTTATTTAAATTTTGTGGGATCTTATGTAAACCTTGAAAGCGACAAGGATGCTTATGTTTACAGTGAGGGTTATATGGCAGTTGCTCCAGGTGCCGTTGATGGGATCAGGAAATTAAACGAACTTTACAACAAGGGACTCATTACAAAAGATTTTGCTACCGATACAACGGAGGATATTTATAAGTCTTCCGTAACAGCGGGAAATGCAGGATTCTTTTTAGATGACACAGAGCGTCCATGGGATTACATTACCATCTTAAACCAGAGCACAGGCGGAAGAACCTTTGTTCCGGTACAGTGCTTTGAACTGGCTGACGGTTCCTACCGCACACCTTTTGAATATAGATACGGTATGTTCGTAATGGTTCCGAAGTCAAGCGAGAAAAAAGTAGATGCTTGTATGAAGTATCTAAATTGGCAGGCAGATCCGGAGGTTGCTGAGAATATTGTTTACACAGCAGAGCATAAGAGAGACGAAAATGGAATACCCATCAAATTATCCAGCGAAGAACTGTCCGGCAAAGGATATCCGGGAACCTGTGATGACTTAAATATTGTAAACCTTTCTATGGAATGGACCAAGAGCAAAGAGGCTATCGTATCCAAATGGATAAACGATCAGTCCGTAGACTGGGAAACTCCGGAGTGGTTCTCCAACTTCTATGATGTGCGTTCTGAAGGCAAATTCCGCTTCCCTGTATACTCTAATATTTCACAGGCAGAGGCAGATTATGGACAGAATGTGGTAAACATGATGATTGAATATGTTTACAAGCTGGTAAGCTGCTCACCGGATCAGTTTGACAGCATGCAGCAGACAGAATACAACAACCTTGTAAATGCAGGGCTGCAGAAAATTCTTGACGCAAGAGCAGAATATTATGACAGCATAAAGTAATTCCTTTTACAGGGCAGCAGGCTATTAGAAGCTCGTTACAGCTCTTTTTCATCGAAATAATGATGATGCCGGGAAGCTGTAACGGGCTTTTTCTGCCCATTTGGTCTTTTAAAAAATGGTTGGAAGGCTGTTCTGGCCTCCGTCTTTCCGGAATTCAGATGGAGACTGGCTGCAATATTTCTGAAATATGCGGTTAAATTGAGAGAAGCTGGTAAAGCCGCATTCTTCCGCCAGTTCAGAAATCTTCTTTTTGGTGTTTATAAGCAGGTATTGTACGTTTCGGATCCGTGTCATCTGAATGTATTGGGTGAGAGTGTAGCCTGTTACATCTTTAAACTGATGGGACAGATAATAAGGACTGATATAAAATTCCCTGGAAAGGGAGTCCAGAGTCAATTCATTCGAATAATGATTATGAATGTAATTGGCAATGGTGTATATCTTTTTGGATGCTTCATCCTTTAATGGTTCATTGGTGTAGATGGTAGAAGGTGCCAGCTGTCTTATTGTATAAAGAAACTCCACAAACATTCCGTGAATAATCAGGGATTTTAATTCCGGTTCCTCATCCTGGAAGGAGTAGCGGTAAATCCGGTTCAGTTTTTCGTTGATCAGCTGCTGCTGTTTGGAGGGGAAACGGTATATGGGAAGAGGGGAATAAAATGGTTCGAAAATCTTTTCATAAGTTTCCGGCATTCCCCAGAGTTCCGGAGGGTATAAAAAGCCGATGACAAGCCGTTTGCTGGGAGCCCCTTTCTGATATTCCGTCCGGTGCAGAACTGATGGGCGCAGAAGAACTAAGTCCCCGGTACGGATGGAGTAAGGAATGCCCTCTACCAGATGGCAGGCCTGGGGACTGATTAATATCATAATTTCATAAAATGAATGAAAATGCTGGAATGGCATGTTGATATCAAAGGAACGTTCGTCATAGTCAAAATAATAATAAAGTGATTGCTGGATATCGTTTATGGTAATATTATGTTTTTTCTTATAAAGCAGTGTATCATCTGGATTTGTCATGGGTACCGCCTTTATTCTATTTATGGGATAATCATGTTTCGGATATGTATTATAACAGAGCGGTCACAAAATGTGCAATACATTATCTGAAAAAAAGGAAAAATATTGCAGAGATTGCAAAGTATACCAACCGATAAAGTGGCTGGAAGCAGAAAGGAAGTGGCAAAGGAATGGAGAAAATAAAAGAAAAAATTGATTTGCTGGTTTCAAGCTTTGAAGAAATTCTGTATGATGAAGATGATATCTTTTTAAAAAATATGGAAAAAAATAATCTGTCCGGAGACAATGCAGAGCGGTACCGGTACTGGGAATGGACCCAGGGAGTAGGACTGTACGGTTTATGGAAAATATATGAAGAAACCGGAGAAAAAGAGTTTTTAAAGAAACTGGAAAAGTATTATGAAAGACAGCTGACCATTGGTTTGCCTTCACGCAATATTAATACAACAGCTCCACTTCTGGCTTTGTCCTATCTGGCAGAAAAAAATGGCAATAAAACCTACATGAAGATCTGCAGGGACTGGGCGCAATGGCTGGTAGAAGAGCTTCCAAGGACAGAAGAGGGCGGATTCCAACATCTTACCTCCGATACTTTAAACCAGCAGGAATTGTGGGATGATACATTGTTTATGGCCGTTTTATTCCTGGCCCGCATGGGAGTTCTGCTGGATAATAAAAAATGGACCGATGAAGCGGAATACCAGTTTCTCCTTCATGCAAAATATCTGGCTGACAGAAAAACCGGTCTCTGGTATCATGGCTGGACCTTTCATGGCCGCCATAATTTCTCAGGCGCATTTTGGGGAAGAGGAAACAGCTGGATCACTATGGGAATTCCGGAATTATTCGGCATCATTCCATGCAGCAATGCTGTAAAACATTATCTGACAGAGGCGCTGAAAAAACAAATTGAGGTATTGGTTTCTTATCAGAATGAAAGCGGTATGTGGCATACGATAATCGATGACAGTACCTCATACGTGGAGGCAAGTGCAACCTGCGGGTTTGGTTATGGAATATTAAAAGCAGTTCATTTGGGACTAGTTGATCCATCTTATGAAGCAAGTGCCAGAAAGGCTCTTTTACCTGTTCTCCAGTGCATTGATGAAGAAGGTGTGGTGCATCAGGTATCTTACGGAACGCCCATGGGAAGAGAAAGCGTACAGTTTTATAAAGACATTGAATTACGCCCAATGCCATATGGACAGGCAATGGCAATGCTGTTTCTGTTGGAAGCATCAAAATAACTGAAATGAAAAGGGCGGATGGATTTGGCGGCAATCGGCTCTTTTCATTTGTTAAAAGATCAGCAATGGCAGTAAAAAAGAAAGGATAAATAATATGAATAAGGATCTGGACATATGGAAGGCTTATAAACCGATTATTATGATGGATCAGAACGAGCCTTTTTCCATTACTGCAATGGGCTGCACGATATTTCGTGAGACAAAGAAAAGCAGTTCCTTTCCTAAACGGGAGATTGATATTAATAAGGAAGAGATTGATTATGCCATAGAGTACGCAATCTGGTATGACTATGACATCCAGCATCTATATGAACTGGAGCATGTATGGGTTTACATAAGCCATGGCGGCACTGTGAAAAAAGTGGAGGCAAGCTTTCACGGCAGATATTTAAATATGGTTGATTTAGAAAGCGGGGATCCGGTACTTTGCGGGGATACTCATCCAGTGGTTTATGCCCAGCCCGGAAAGCATGGAATGGTTCCTGATCCCAGAATGATCCGTGTGATCCCTGGATGGCTGGAAAGCTGTCTGGAAAAAGCCGGGAGTGACGGTGTTCTGGTACCGGACATGTTTAAAGATCAGATTCATGTGGAAGAGAGCTTACAGAAAATGACGGAAATATATATAAAAGAGACATTTGGCTTCCGGCCAGCCATAGAATTTGAGCCATTTTCTCTGCCGGATGACAGGCTGATGACCTGGGAGGAGCTGAAGAGATCCATTCCTGAGCGGGTGAACCGGCAGCTTGCTGTAATTAAAGGTCACTTTAACCGAATGAAGTAAGTTTCCTGTTTCAAATGCGAAAAGCATTAAGCTGTGGTGGGGATTTGCTGGTGGAATGACTGGTAAAGCAAAATGTGTAATGATATTGCCTGTATAAAGGCAAAAATGAGGTAGAAACAGAAAGATATAAATGATAAGATGGGGCTGTCAAGAGGCGGAAGAATTTTTGCGGGGAACTTGCTTACACTGGTACAAAGGGCCAAAAAACGGAGGAAGAATATGAAGCGTTATATCATACATCTGCTGAAGGGGGCAGAATATAGGACAAGACAGTTTATGGACGGACAGGTAAAAGATCCGGGAGATTTAAAGTACGGAGGAATCCGGGGAGATATCTGGGAGGCGAAGCCGACGATTTATGCGCTGACTACGGCAGTGGCTGTATATTTAAACAGGGAAAGCAGTTTTTACCGCCAAAAGGCTCTTTATGATACCATCAGCCTGGCACTGGATTTTGCGGCCAGGACTCAGAGAGAGGACGGAAGCTTTGATTATCCGTCCTGTAACTTCAAGTCCGCTGCGGATACTGCTTTCTGCTTTAAGCGGCTGATCGCTGCCTACCGGCTGCTGGTAAAGTATGATGTGGAGAAGGATGAGAGGCTTTTGATCCTTCGGGAAAAATATTTAATAATCATGCACCGTGCACTGGAGGCTATCCTCACAGGAGGCTTTCATACGCCGAATCACCGCTGGGCCATAGCTGCTGCCTTGCTTCAGGGAGCCAATCTGTTTGCAGAAGAGAAGGAGTTCTCCGGACAGCTTATGGCCCGGGCCGGGCAGTATCTGTCTGAGGGCATTGACGGGGATGAGGACGGTGAATATGCGGAACGCTCCACCGGCAATTATAATGCGGTAGTGAACAGCGCAATGATAGCCATGTATGAAGAGAGCAAAGATGAGAGCTTCTTAGGCTATGTAGAGCGGAATCTTGCCATGATGCTGACTTATATAGATCCCGACGATACCATATTTACTCAGAACTCCACCAGACAGGACAAGGGAAAGCTTGAATATGGGGACAAATATTTTTACCAGTACCTGTTTCTGTGCAGTTATGCAGAAAATTCCATATTTGACGGAGCTGCCCATAAGATCATCCGTGACAATATGGAACGGGGAGATTTGGCACCGGATTGTCTGCATGTAGTCATGAACCATGATAAAATGCTTGATCATTGCTTTCAGGAATACGGCTTTTTAGAGGAGTACCGGAAATTTTTCCGCCATGCAGGAGTGCTTCGCGTAAAGAAAAAGGCCTACACCTATACGGTACTTAACGGAAAGAGTGCATTTTTGTATTTGAAATGCGAAGGCACCATGGTTTATGTAAAGATCGGAGAAAGCTATTGCGACATTCGCAATTTCATTCCTCAGAAAATAGAGGAGCAGGAGAACGGATGCAAGGTGGAAGCCGTGGCAGATGGCTGGTATTATCTGCCCTTTAAAGAGAAGCAGGATACCTCTGACTGGTGGAAAATGGATCATTTAAAAAGAGAAAAGCTCATAAGCAGCCAGCTGAAAACTACGGTGGAAATCCATGAGCTGGAACAGGGGCTGGAGCTTTCCATTAAGACGGAGGGGCTGGACCGTCTTCCCATGCGGCTGGAGATCTGTATTCCAGCAGGAACTGTCTTACAGCATCCGTCCTTTAGCCTGAAGGCAGGAATGGGCGAAAGCCTGATTTTAAGAGAGGGCTTTTTGACAGTTCGGGATGAACGAAAAGAGCTGGTACTGGGACCGGGTTTTGGTGAGCATGAATTCCAGGGGCACTATTCAGGTGAAGAGGGAAACAGCCAGGGGTATACGGTCTATGCCAATGGGTACACGCCTCTGGAGAAAACGTTCCGGATTACAGTAAAAGGCTGAAGGGGAGGAAGAAAACCAGGTTTTATATAGGTCCCGGTCTGGTGGAAGGATAAAAATAGCTTCAAGCTTGTAGATTATGCTTGAAGCTATTTTTTTCTATCTCAAGGCTTTGTCCGTAGTCTGAATCCATTTAAAACCAGATGGATCTTTTCACATCATGGCCATGACGGCATAAGCTCCGGATCCTTTAAGGCAAGAGCGAAACAAAGCTTTTCATCATAGGCTTTCAGCTGTGGAAGGGATTCATATTCTGTTTTCAGCTTTTCATAAACGCTTAATATGGGCTGGCAGCGGATGGCAGTGGTATCAAGGATCTCATCAAGATGTTCCATGGCCAGGTCAACGATGGCTGCATCCAGGAGGCCTTCATGCTTCATCCTGGTCAGGATGGGCAGAATGCGGTCTGTGGGATAGGATGACTTATAGCTTCTGGTACCGGTTAAGGCGCTGATGATGTCAGCGATGGCTACCAGGCGCTCTTCCATAGTCAAATCCTCGGCTTTCAGCTTTTTCGGATATCCGGATCCGTTTAGCTTTTCATGATGGCGCAGGGCGATGCGCTCTATTGTTTTGTCAATGCTTCCTCCGAATATTTTCTCTGTGAAATTTACATGGGTCCGCATGATGTTCATGGCCTGGTGGCTTAATTTGCCCGGATACTCAAGAATTTCCACAGGAATGGCGATTTTGCCCAAATCGTGGAGAAGAGAGCCGCAGAGGACTAAATTCAGCCGGTGCTCGTCCAGGGATAGGAGTTTTCCCAGCTCATAGCTGATGCTGGTGGTGGTTATGGTGTGGGTCACAGTATGGTGACTTCTGAAATCAATGATAAAGACCAGCATCTTCAAATATTCCGTAGTTTCTTCTTCGGAAAGAGGAATGCTGGTTAAGAAGTCGAAGTATTCTGAATCTTTTCTCCATTCAATATCAATGGATTCCTGAAAGTCAAGTTTGGCTGCAAGATCTACGATATGAGGTGCAAAGACATTGTTAGTTCCCTGGATCAATAATCGGAGGGTTTCCGCCCATGAGCGTTTTTCCAGTGACATGGAGACATCAATGCGGTCAGCAATGTGAAGAATCTGCGATAAATCTTTTAATTTTGCGCTGGGTTCTTTTCCCTTATCCAGGAAATTCCAGGTGATGTGGTGCAGGAGGACTGCAGGAGCCAATTCTTTGAGGGGAGAGAAATACCGTATAAATAGGTAGCCGTAGAAGGAATGGTCCCAAACGTCATTGGTTTCAAATTGAAGCATCCTGGAAATTTCTTCTGTTTTATACGCCCCGATATCGTGAAGCTGGGCAAGAAAGCAAATGTCCCGGAGTTCCTGCTGTGAGTATTGCCCGGTATCCCGCAGCATTCGGGAGATAATATAAGCCACGTGGGAACCGTGTTCCGTAAGCCGCGGATCAATGTAATTACAAAAGCGCCGGATAATGCCAAGGACGCTTTTGTTATTTAAATTTTTCGTGTACTGCATTTGCATGCATAATCCTCCTTTGTAATCTTTGCTCTAAAAACAGTTTACCATATGAAACCATATATGGAAAGAAAAGAAAATAGATTATTGTTTCATTGTATTTGTTATAAAAAAGAAAAAGGTGTATGTAAAAAAATGATCCAGGATTGCCTTTTTTGTGTATAGAACCGATTTATTTGACTAAGGTATACGTATATGTTAAAATAAAAGCTGATATCTAAATCAGTGGAAACACCCTGCGGGTATACCTATATGCCCGGTAGAGCGGGGCAGGCACTGCCCAAAAAGCATGGGCGGAAAATGGAAAAGACAGGTAAAGTGAGGATATGAACATATGGAGAGTAAATACAGACGTCTTTATAAAGAGCTTTTTGAAAAAATAGAAAGGCGGGAATACCGTCCGGGAGACAAGCTTCCGGCGGAAGGTGAGCTGATGGAAATTTACGGCGCTTCCCGTGATACTGTCCGCAAGGCTTTGGAGCTTTTAGTTGAAGATGGCTGCATTCGCAAAGCAAGGGGAAAGGCAGCTGAGGTGCTGGATAAGAGCAAGTTCAATTTCCCTGTGTCGGAGATCGCAAGCTTTAAGGAAATCTACCGTTTTTCAGATTCCAGGCCAAGGACCTTTGTGGAGAATTTAGAAATTGTAAAGAATGATAAAAAGCTGATGGAAGCGCTGCAGATCGGACCTGAGGATGAAGCCTTTGTGCTGGAGCGTGTCCGGGAGATCGATGGGGAAAAAATCATCATTGATAAGGATTATTTTTCTAGAAAAATCGTGGAAAACCTCCCTTTGCGGGCGGCTCAGGATTCTGTTTATGAATATCTGGAAAATGAACAGGGCCTTAAAATCGGCTTTGCCATGAAGGAGATCACGGTCCATATGGCCACGGATGAGGATTACCGACTCCTGGATATGGGGCGCTATGATATGGTTGTCGTGGTGAAAAGCTATACGTATCTGGAGGACTCCACCTTATTCCAGTACACGGAATCACGACACAGACCTGACAAGTTTAAGTTTGTGGATTTTGCCCGACGGAAGTTATAAATATCTTTTCTGCATATTGACAAACATATACGTATATGTTATATTGAAATTACAAAATAAACATATAAGTCAATGGATGCTAAAAACATGTATGAAGGGAGTATGAATATGGGTAAGTATGAAAGCGATGCAAGGAAACTATTGGAGTATGTGGGGGGCAAGGAAAATATCGGGGCAGTGAGTCACTGTATGACCAGGATGCGTTTTGCTCTGGTTGATCCGGGAAAAGCGGATACAAAGCAGATCGAAACCCTTTCAAGCGTCAAGGGCACCTTTACCCAGGCCGGACAGTTTCAGGTGATCATCGGAAATGATGTACAGTCCTTTTACAATGACTTTGTTTCCATTTCCGGCGTGGAAGGAGTATCCAAGGATGAAGTAAAAAAAGAGGCCAAGGGAAATTTGAATCTTCTGCAGCGGGGTGTGGCGGATATTGCAGAAATCTTTGCTCCGCTGATCCCGGCCATCATTGTAGGAGGTCTGATCCTGGGTTTCAGGAACATCATAGGAGAGATCAAGCTTGTGAACGGGGGAACGGAAACCCTTGTTGCTGTGTCCCAGTTCTGGGCGGGTGTCCATAGCTTCCTTTGGCTCCTTGGCGAAGCCATTTTCCATTTCCTGCCGGTAGGGATTACCTGGTCTGTGACAAGAAAGATGGGAACAACCCAGATTCTTGGCATTGTCCTGGGACTGACCCTTGTCTCTCCCCAGCTGTTAAATGCATATGCAATGGCATCAGGGGCAGAAGTGCCTGTTTGGGATTTTGGATTCGTGAAAATGGAGATGATCGGTTATCAGGCCCAGGTCATCCCGGCTATTCTGGCAGGATTTGTGCTGGTTTACTTAGAAAGGTTCTTTAAGAAGATCACGCCTCAGGCGGTTTCCATGATCGTAGTTCCATTTTTATCCCTGCTTCTCGCTGTGATCGCTGCCCATGCAGTGGTAGGGCCAATTGGCTGGGCCATTGGTTCCTGGATTTCCAAGATTGTTTATGCAGGGCTTACCTCCAGCTTCCGCTGGCTGTTCGCAACCTTATTCGGATTTGTATATGCACCACTTGTTATTACCGGACTTCACCATATGACAAACGCCATCGACTTACAGCTCATGGCTGAATTCGGAGGAACCATGCTGTGGCCCATGATCGCTTTATCAAACATTGCCCAGGGTTCTGCGGTTCTGGGAATGATGTACCTTCAAAAAAAGAATGAGGAAGCAAAGCAGATCTCCATTCCTGCCTGCATCTCCTGTTACTTAGGAGTTACGGAGCCTGCTATGTTCGGTGTGAATTTAAAGAGGGGCTTTCCGTTCCTTTCTGCCATGATCGGTTCCGCCATAGCTGCTACAATTTCCGTGGGAATGAATGTTATGGCAAATTCCATTGGAGTTGGCGGCCTTCCGGGAATCCTGTCCATCCAGCCCCAGTATATGGGAATATTCGGACTTTGCATGCTGATTGCCGTTGCAGTGCCCTTTGCGCTGACAGTAATACTTGGAAAGAAGAAAGGATTCGAGTAAATGGAGAGCTTTAAGAAATCATGTGTATATCAGATCTACCCCAAATCCTTTATGGACAGCAATGGAGACGGGACAGGAGATTTAGGGGGAGTGTTGGAAAAGCTGGATTACCTAAAGATGCTTGGCGTGGATTACCTTTGGCTGACTCCGTTTTTCTTATCCCCTCAAAATGACAATGGGTATGATATCCAGGATTACTGCCGGATTGATCCTCTGTTTGGAACCATGGAGGAGTTGGAAAAACTGATTGCAAAGGCAGGAGAGCTGGGCATGGGGCTGATGTTTGATATGGTTTTTAACCATACCTCCACAAGCCATGAGTGGTTTCAAAAGGCCCTTCAAGGTGATAAAAGGTTCCAGGATTACTATTTCTTTAAAGAAGGGACGCCGGGGAATCCTCCTACCAACTGGCAGTCAAAATTCGGAGGCAGTGCATGGGAGTATTCGGAAGAAGTTGGAAAATACTACCTTCATTTATATGACAAGACCCAGGCAGATTTAAACTGGGAAAATCCCATGGTGCGGGAAGAGATAAAAAAAGTGATCCGTTTCTGGAAGGAAAAGGGGATACGGGGATTCCGGTTTGATGTGATCAATCTGGTATCCAAGCCATCCGCCTGGGAAGATGATGAGGAGGGAGACGGCCGCCGGTTTTACACCGATGGCCCCCGGATCCACGAGTATTTAAAGGAAATTGTGGTGGATACAGGCCTGGATGCCGATGAAATCATCACGGTGGGAGAGATGTCCTCCACCACCATTGACCACTGTGTCCGCTATACCAATCCGGAAGAAAAACAGCTTAAGATGTGTTTTAATTTCCATCATTTAAAGGTGGATTATCAGGGGGGAGACAAATGGTCCCTGATGCCCTATGACTTTGAAAAGCTGAAAAAGATTTTCCATACATGGCAGGCTTCAATGGCTGAGGAAAACGGGTGGAATGCGGTATTCTGGTGCAATCACGATCAGCCCAGAGCAGTGTCCAGATTCGGAGATGACAAAGAGAAGAGAAAGCAGACCGCAAAGATGCTGGCAACCGTCTTACACGGGATGAGGGGAACGCCCTATATTTACCAGGGAGAGGAAATCGGCATGACTAATGCTTATTTCACCCATATCTCCCAGTATCGTGATGTGGAAAGCCTTCACTACTTTGACATTTTAAAAGAACAGGGAATGGAAGAAAAGGATATTTACCGGATTTTAAGAGAACGGTCCAGGGATAACGCAAGAACCCCCATGCAGTGGGAGTCAGGGAAACAGGCCGGGTTTACCACAGGCATCCCCTGGATCGATGTGAATAAAAACTATGAAGAGATCAATGTGAGGGAAAGCCTTGCTGATCCTGATTCGGTATTTTTCTACTATCAGAAGCTGATTGGGCTGAGAAAACGCTGCAGGGTGATCAGCGAAGGAAATTATGAGCCTGTTTTGGTGAAGCAGAAAGGGGTATTTGCCTATAAAAGAAGCTGGCAGAAAGAAAGACTTCTGGTCTTTGCCAATTTCACCGGAAAGAGCCAGGAGATTGAAGGAAATGAGACACTGGAGGGCTGGGAAATTTTGTTATCCAACTGTGCCAGCCCGGAGATCAAGGAGAAAAAGCTTGTTCTGGAACCTTTTGGCGCGGTTATGCTGCATTTCTGTGAAAAGGCTTAAAACTCCAGTAAGTGCTGTATCAGGATCTTGACCCCCATAAGGATCAGGATCAGGCCGCCGGCAAATTCTGCTTTTGACTTATAGCGTGTACCAAATACATTTCCAACCTTAACCCCAAGGATGGACAGAGTGAAGGTGGTGATTCCGATAAAGGAGACTGCCGGGACGATCTGCACCTGGAGAAATGCAAAGGTAACGCCGACTGCAAGTGCGTCAATGCTGGTGGCGACTGCCAATGGGATCATGTTTTTGGGGGCCATGGGAGAAACCTCACATTCTTCCTCCTCTTTGCTGAAGGATTCCTTTATCATGTTAAAGCCGATGGCTCCAAGCAGGATAAATGCAATCCAGTGGTCAAAGGAGGTAATGGCCTCCTTAAACTGCGACCCAAGCAGGTATCCTATAAGGGGCATTCCGGACTGAAATCCTCCGAAATACAGGCCTGCAATGACTGCATGGTTCCAGTTCATCTTTGGCATGCATAATCCTTTACAGATGGAAACTGCAAAGGCATCCATGGATAAGGCTACCGCGATGATGAACAATTCCAGTAGTGACATGTGATATTCCTCCTGTGTATTGGTTTTATAACTTATCTGAACTTGCCATGCAAGTGAAGATAAAAGGGCGTATTTTGCCCCGTCCATCCGATTATCGAAAGCGTTTTTTGGCTTACGGTAATATAAATATATGCCTAATCCTTTTTATTCAGCCGTATTTTTTCCAGATATTCAAACAGCTCCGGGTCTACGTTGTCAAAGAGGCGGTTTTTCTTTGAGGGAATCCGTTCTAAATGTTCCTTCTTGATTTCAGAATTTGTATCCTCAATTTCTTTTTTTAAATCTCTGGCGGAAAGGCGTGTGCAGCCTTTTCCCAGGATGATGATCTGTTCCATCTTGTCCGAGGTGGCCACCCGCACCTGGTACTGCCTGCCGATCTGTTGGGAGACTTTTTCTATGTACTGGTCCGCAGTTTCGGCTTCTTTTGTAAAAATCACGTGAATGTTGTGATATTCCATAACAGTGCCCGGGTTTCCCTTGACCTTGTAGCCGTCAAAGACAAGAACCACATTACATTTTTTATAGCCCTGGTAATTGCAGAGCACATCCTGAAGCCTGGTTCTGGCGGAGTCCATATTGGTCTCCGCCAATTCTTTCAGTTCCGGCCAGGCAAATATGATGTTGTAGCCGTCTACTAGCAGATAATCGGAACTCATATGATAACCTCTGTGAAAACCTAAAGTTTTTTGATGTTGTTTTCGTAAATTCGTTTAAACAGGATGGTGGTTAAAACCAGTGCCATGATCTCGGCCAGAGGGAAGGCATACCATATTGCATGAAGACCAAAAACTTTCGCGAAGATATATGCAATAGGTAAAATACATACAAGCTGTCTGGCAACGGATACGATGAGGCTGTAGATGCCGTTACCAAGAGCCTGGAAAACAGAACCAACGATAATGCTGTAGCCGGCAAAGAGGAACCCTAAGCTGATGATGCGCAAAGCGGGAACGCCGATGGAAATCATGTGCTCGGAAGCATCAAACAAAAGTAAAAGCTGTTTGGGGAATACCTGGAAGATGATGACTCCCAGGAACATGATGGAGACAGATCCGATAATGCTGGAACGAATGGTCTTCATGATACGATCCTTATTTTTGGCACCACAGTTATAGGCCACAATGGGGACCATACCGTTATTGAGTCCGAATACGGGCATAAAGATGAAGCTTTGCAGCTTAAAGAAAATGCCGAATACGGAGACTGCTGTTTCTGAGAACAAAAGGAGGATCTTATTCACCCCAAAGGTCATGACCGAACCGATGGACTGCATGATAATGGATGGAAGCCCCACCTTATAAATATTCACAATGGTTTCCTTATGAGGGCGAAAGCGCCGCATATTTAAATTTACGTCAGGATTTCTGGTTAAATTAAAATACAGCAGGAGCATCATGGCGATGATCTGGCCGATAACGGTTGCGATGGCGGCTCCGGCAATGCCGAGGCGGGGAAAGCCGAAAAGTCCGAATATGAGGATGGGGTCCAGAATGATATTGATGATGGCTCCAAGCCCCTGGGTGATCATGTTGTAGATGGTGCGGCCGGTGGACTGCATGATCCGCTCAAAAGCGATTTCTAAATAAACGCCGAAGGAGAAGATGGTACAGATGGAAAGATAAATGGTTCCCTGGCTGATGATCTCCTCGTTGCCTGTCTGCACCGTAAAATAAAATCTGGAAAAGAAAATTGCCAGCAGGGCGGTGACCAGATAGCTGAGAATAAAAACAAATATTCCATTGACTGCTGCTAAGTTGGCCGCTTTCTGGTTCTGTTCCCCTAAGGATCGGGAAAGAAGGGCATTGACTCCTACACCGGTTCCTACGGCGACTGCAATGATCAGATTTTGAATGGGAAATGCCAAAGAGACTGCAGTAAGGGCTGTTTCCCCTATCTGAGCCACGAAAATACTGTCGACCACGTTATAAAGCGCCTGTATGAGCATGGAAATGACCATGGGAAGAGACATGGTAAGCAAAAGCTTGTTTACCGGCATTGTTCCCATTTTATTTTCTTCCAGCCTTAAAGCAGCGGTTGTTTCAGACATAAAAAAAGCCCCCCTATTCTTATAGTAAGCATAATCATAATTGTAACCTTTTCGACATGAAAAGTCAACATTGTATGATTTATTAGGTTCTTTTTCCATTGCTGGAGAGAATTTGTGAAAAATAAATATTGCGCGGTAAAATAGATTGTGATATTATAAGTGCAATTCATTATAGTGAAGTGATGAACTGTTATAAAACAGGTCTGAACAGGGAATCATGAACCTACAGGAATTCAGAAGATATACTGAGAAAGGCAGAGAAGGAGACTCTGGCCTATGGACCTCAACAGGAAGAGGGCGTCACCGACTGAGAGCGCCGTCACGTGGGACTTGGCTAAGGGAACACTCCGGAGCCGATATGCCGAAGCGGCAGGAAATCCTTTTTAATTGGATTGACTGTGACATGAGTAGGCTTATCCGTACACATGCGTTAAATGTTTGAGTGGAGGCATTTGCTTATCCGGCTGTCATATCTGCGGCTGGAGGAAGAGGCAGTTGTCTCAATGCGGGTGGTACCGCGGGAACTTATAGCCATATAAATCCCGTCCCGGAATATGTAACTGTATTCCGGGGCGGGATATTTTGTTGCCGTTTAAAAATTTCTTGTATTCGCCAGATGATGAATGCATGGCAGAACAACAACAACCCCTTCACCGGAATCAAAACAATTACATTCAGGTAAGGAGAATACAGATATGGAATTTATCAGTGGTGTAAAAGAAAAAGAAACGGTCTCCATGGACCAGATCGGATCCGGCAGTTACCAGGGCCGGACAGTAAAAATGGAAGGCAGCGTCCATACCATAAGGGATATGGGTGAGGTTGCTTTTGTGATCCTTCGGAAAGCAGAAGGTCTGGTACAATGCGTATATGAAGAAGGAAAAACGAATTTTGACTTAAGCCTGTTAAAGGAAGAGTCTGCGGTCCGGGTCACCGGAATCGTATCAGAGGAAGAGAGAGCTCCTCACGGGTTTGAGATCCGGCTTTCGGAGATTGACCTGCTGTCCCAGCCGGCAGAAGCGCTGCCTGTGGCAATCAGCAAGTGGAAATTAAATACTTCCCTTGAGACAAAGCTGTCCCTGCGGCCCATTACCTTACGAAACCCAATGGAACGGGCGAAGTTCCGCATCCAGGAAGGCATTGTAAGAGGGTTTCGGGACTTTCTGCACTCCCAGAACTTTACCGAGATCCGTACACCAAAGATCGTGGCCCGCGGAGCAGAAGGCGGCTCAAACGTATTTAAACTGGATTATTTTAATAAGAAAGCAGAACTGGGCCAAAGTCCCCAGTTTTATAAGCAGACCATGGTAGGCGTGTACGACCGGGTATTTGAAGTCGCTCCCGTCTTCCGTGCGGAAAAGCATAATACAACACGGCATTTAAATGAATATACCAGCATGGACTTTGAAATGGGATACATTGACAGCTTTGAGGAGATCATGGAAATGGAAACAGCCATGCTGCAGTATACCTTTGGCCTTCTTTGCGAGGAGTATGAAACAGAGCTTAAGATGCTTAAGGTCACTCTTCCCAATGTGTCCAATATTCCCACGGTCCGTTTTGACAAAGCAAAGGAACTGGTTGCCGGAAAATATAACAGAAAAATCAGAAACCCCTATGATTTAGAGCCTGAGGAGGAAGTACTCATCGGCCGTTATTTCAAGGAAGAGTATGGCAGCGATTTCGTATTCGTTACCCACTATCCGTCAAAAAAACGCCCCTTCTATGCTATGGATGATCCTACAGACTCTAAATTCACTTTAAGCTTTGACTTATTATTCAAGGGTCTGGAAGTCACCACCGGAGGCCAGAGAATTCATGATTATGATACCATTCTTAAAAAAATGGAGGCCAGAGGCATGAATCCGGAAGACATTTCTTCCTATTTAATGATATTCCAATACGGCATGCCGCCCCACGGAGGTCTTGGGATCGGCCTGGAGCGCTTAACCATGCGCCTTCTTGACGAAGGAAATATAAGAGAGACCACGTTGTTTCCAAGAGATGTGACAAGACTGGAACCATAGGCACCCTGCGGGTATATCTTTACGCTCAGAAAGCGTGAGCAGGAAAGAGGAAACACCCTGCGGGTATACCTTTATGCCCAGAATACATGGGCTGTAAAGAGGAAAGGAAGAAGGAAAAGATGGCGCATATAATCGATGATGATATGATCGAATACGTTGGGATTCTGGCAAAGCTGGAGCTTGGCGAGGAAGAAAAGGAAGCGGCGAAAAAGGATATGGGCCGCATGCTGGATTATATTGATAAATTAAACGAACTGGATACGGCCGGCGTGGAACCCATGTCCCATGTATTCCCGGTACACAACGTTTTCCGTGAAGATGTGGTGGAAAACGGCGACGACAGAGAGAACATCTTGAAAAATGCTCCGGAAAGCAAGGATGGAGCTTTTAAGGTGCCGAAAACAGTGGAATAGGGGGATTTTTTATGACAGCAAAAGAAATATTATCCCTCACAGCGGTACAGTTAGGGAAAAAAATAAAAAGCGGTGAGGTTACCTCCCCAGAAGCGGTAAAAGCAGCCCTGGGCCAGATTAAGGCCATGGAACCGGTGCTTAACAGCTTTGTGTCAATAGAGGAAGATAGAGCATTAAAGCAGGCGGAAGATGTGCAGAAACGGATCCAAGCCGGGGAGCTTACAGGCCCTTTGGCAGGGGTACCGGTAGCGGTGAAGGATAACATCTGCATCGAAGGTATGAGGACTACCTGCAGTTCTAAAATCCTTTCAAACTTTGTTCCTGCTTATACGGCTTCAGCCGTGGAACATTTAATCAAGGCAGGAGCTGTGATCCTTGGAAAAACCAACATGGATGAGTTTGCCATGGGAAGCACTACGGAAACATCGGCTTACGGGGTCACGAGAAACCCATGGAACCCGGAGCACGTTCCCGGCGGTTCCTCCGGCGGTTCCTGTGCAGCAGTTGCAGCTGCAGAATGTTTCTATGCCTTAGGCTCTGATACCGGAGGTTCCATAAGGCAGCCTGCATCCTTCTGCGGAGTTACGGGACTAAAGCCCACTTATGGGACTATTTCCAGATACGGGCTGATTGCCTATGGCTCTTCCCTGGACCAGATCGGCCCTGTTGCAAAGGATGTGACGGATTGCGCAGCGATTCTGGAGGTTTTGGCTTCCCATGATGAGAAGGACAGCACATCTGTGGAGCGGAATGATTATGATTTTACCCAGGCTTTAACGGATGATGTAAAGGGGATGCGGATCGGCATTCCGTCTGATTATCTGGGTGAGGGCCTTGACCGGCCGGTAAAGGAGGCTGTTTTAAAAGCCGCCAGGGTATTAGAGGAAAAGGGAGCTGTTGTGGAGACCTTTAACTTGGGTATGGCGGAATATGCCATTCCGGCATATTATGTGATCGCCTCTGCTGAAGCCAGCTCCAACTTATCCAGGTTTGACGGCGTGAAATACGGCTATCGGGCAAAGGAATACGAAGGACTTCACGGCATGTACAAAAAGAGCCGTTCCCAGGGCTTTGGCCCTGAGGTGAAACGCCGCATCATGCTGGGCTCCTTTGTATTAAGCTCCGGTTATTATGATGCATATTACCTGAAGGCATTAAGAACAAAGGCATTGATCAAGAAAGCATTTGACCAGGCATTTTCAAAATACGATGTGATTCTTGGGCCGGCTTCCCCATCCACGGCGCCCCGGCTGGGAGAAAGCTTAAGCGATCCATTAAAGATGTATCTGGGGGATATTTATACCATTTCCGTAAATCTTGCCGGGCTTCCGGGACTTACGGTTCCCTGCGGCAGGGATTTAGGAGGCCTGCCTATTGGTGTCCAGTTTATCGGAGACTGCTTTAAAGAAAAGGATATCATACGGGCGGGCTTTGCCTTTGAGCAGAGCAGAAGCTATGAGATGCCCCCAATGGCAGAAGACGCTGCTTCCGGAAACACTCCGGAGGCATCCCTTTACACCCCCAATAGCGTGGGAAGCTCTGCCCTGGATACATTGGCAGGAAAGGAGGAGAGGTAAATGAGCAAACAGTATGAGACAGTCATCGGCCTGGAAGTCCATGTGGAACTGGCTACAAAAACAAAAATCTTCTGCGCCTGCTCCACGGAATTCGGAGGAGCCCCCAACACTCACACCTGTCCGGTCTGCACCGGAATGCCCGGTTCCCTTCCTGTCCTTAATAAGCAGGTGGTGGAATATGCCCTGGCAGTGGGCCTTGCGGCAAACTGTCAGATCAACCAGTTCTGCAAGTTTGACCGGAAGAATTATTTTTACCCTGATAATCCGCAGAACTACCAGATATCCCAGCTTTACCTTCCCATCTGTCACGACGGCTATGTGGAAATCGATACACCGGCAGGAAAGAAGAAAATCGGAATCCATGAAATCCACATGGAAGAGGACGCAGGAAAGCTCATCCATGATGAGTGGGAGGACTGCTCTCTGGTTGACTTTAACCGGAGCGGAGTCCCTCTCATTGAGATCGTATCAGAGCCTGACATGAGAAACGGGGATGAGGTAATTGCATATTTAGAAAAGCTGAGGCTGATCATCCAGTATCTGGGCGCCTCGGACTGCAAGCTTCAGGAAGGCTCCATGAGGGCTGATGTGAACTTATCTGTCCGTGAGGCCGGTTCGGCCCAGTTCGGCACAAGGACGGAAATGAAGAATTTAAACTCTTTTAAGGCCATTGCCCGTGCCATTGAAGGGGAGAGGAAACGTCAGATCGAATTGATCGAGGAAGAAAAAATGGTGGTTCAGGAGACCAGGCGGTGGGATGACAACAAGGAATCCTCCTATGCCATGCGGTTCAAGGAAGATGCCAAGGACTACCGTTATTTCCCGGACCCGGACCTTCCTCCTGTGGTCATTAGCGATGAATGGATCAGCAGCATAAAGGCCAGGCAGCCGGAGCTGCGGACGGAAAAGATGGTACGCTATCAGGAGGAGTTCAAGCTTTCCCCATATGATGCGGATATTATCACAGGTTCCAAGCATATGGCGGATATTTTTGAGGCGGTCACAGCCATCTGCGGGAAGCCTAAGGAGGCTGCAAACTGGCTCATGGTGGAGGCTATGCGGCTCTTAAAAGAGACGGAAACGGAACCTGAGAATATGACATTTTCTCCGGAAAACCTTGCAAAATTGATTGATTTAGTGGATAATGGTACCATTAACCGTACCGTGGGCAAGGAAGTTTTTGAAAAAGTTTTCGCAGAAAACGTTGATCCGGAACAGTATGTGGAAGAAAAAGGATTAAAGGTTGTCAATGACGAAGGAGAACTGCGCAGGGTAATTGAGGGAATTGTTTCCGCTAATCCGCAGTCCGTGGAGGATTACCGCAATGGAAAAGAGAAGGCTTTTGGATTTCTGGTAGGCCAGACCATGCGTTCCATGAAAGGAAAAGCCGATCCGGCAGCGGTCAACAGGATACTAAAGAACCTATTGGGTTAAAGGAGTCTATATGAGGAGGAAAATGAAATCTATGAAGCCGTATGTTGAGATGACAAAGGAAGAGTTACAGGAACTGAGGAAGCTGCTTTCCGTGCAGTATAAGGAGTTTCAGGGCAAGGATTTAAAGCTAGACATGTCCAGAGGAAAGCCCAGCACGGAACAGCTGGATATATCCATGGGAATGATGGATGTGCTTAGCAGCAATGGTGATCTGATCTGTGATGACGGCACGGACTGCCGCAACTATGGGGTGCTTGACGGTATCAAGGAAGCAAAAGAGCTTCTTGCAGATATGATGGAGGTTGCGCCTGACCATATCATCATTTATGGCAATTCCAGCTTAAATGTCATGTATGATACGGTTTCCCGTTCCATGACCCACGGCGTTATGGGGAGCACTCCCTGGTGCAAGCTGGATAAGGTGAAATTCCTTTGTCCTGTCCCAGGGTATGACAGACACTTTTCCATAACCGAATACTTTGGGATCGAAATGGTGAACGTTCCCATGACTCCCACCGGCCCTGATATGGATATGGTGGAAGAACTGGTTGCAAAGGATGATTCCATCAAAGGAATCTGGTGCGTTCCCAAATATTCCAACCCTCAGGGAATTTCCTATTCCGATGATACGGTGCGCCGTTTTGCCCGCTTAAAGCCGGCTGCAAAAGACTTCCGCATTTACTGGGACAACGCTTACACCATCCATCACTTATACGACCGGGATCAGGATCATCTCATTGAGATCCTTGCAGAGTGTAAGAGAGCCGGGAATCCGGATATGGTTTATAAATTCGCTTCCACCTCAAAGGTCAGCTTCCCAGGCTCCGGCATTGCAGCCATTGCGGCCAGTCAGAACAACCTGGTAGACATTATGAAGCAGTTAAAGATTCAGACCATTGGACATGACAAGGTGAATCAGCTGCGCCATGTACGCTACTTTGGAGATATCCACGGCATGGTAGAGCATATGAGAAAGCATGCGGACATCATGAGGCCGAAATTTGAGGCAGTGATCCAGATCCTGGAACAGGAGCTGGGCGGTCTTGGGATCGGTGAATGGACCAGTCCAAAAGGCGGCTATTTTATTTCCTTTGACTCCCTTGACGGATGTGCAAAGTCCATCGTGGCAAGATGCAAAAAATCCGGCTTAGTGATGACTGGTGCAGGAGCCACTTATCCTTATGGAAAGGATCCCAGGGATAACAATATCCGTATAGCCCCCTCTTATCCTCCTTTATCTGATCTGATCCTGGCTATGGAATTATTTGCTCTTTGTGTGAAGATCGTCAGCATAGACAAGATTCTGGCTGAGAGAGAAGCATAAAAAGTAGCATAAAAAGAAGAATAAAAAAGAAGCGCTGAAAAATGACCCTGGTTTCGTCATTTTTCAGCGCTTCCTTTTGTATCAGACGGATCAGGCTCCTCTCTTTTTTGAAAAGCCCATTAAGTCCATTTGAAGGGCAAAAATATCCCTTGCCCTTAAGTTTTGCAGGGCGCCTTCCATAAAATAGGTTTCTCCTGCCTTTTCCACCTTATCCCGCCTCACGTCCCAGCCCCAGATCATGGTGGGAACGCCGTCTCCCGTATGGTCCCTGGCCTCGCAGGGAGTGGAGTGGTCTGCCGTAAAGGCGATGTAACAATTATCCTTGTCAATCTGATCCATGAGATAGCCTATCATACAGTCTATCTCTTCAATGATACGGACCTTTTCCAAGGGCTGATTATCATGGCCTGCTAAATCAGTGCCCTTAACATGGACGATGACCCAGTCGTAGCCTTCCTTTAAGGATTCCGCAGCTTTTCTGGCCTTTCCCATGATATCCGTGGTAAAACCACCGGTAAAGGATTCCTGGAAGTAATAATCAAAACCAACCAGCCTGGCGATCCCGCCTACAGTAACATCCCCTGCGATGCACAGGCCCCTGATGCCGGCTTTTTGGGCCGTACTGGGGATGGCCCTCAGCTGTCCGGGTCCTCTTGTTATGATCACATTGGCCGGCAGCAGTCCTTTTCTGATCCGATCCTGGTTTACAGGATGACTTTTTAGGATGTCAATGGCTTTCCTGGTGAATTCCCATAAGTTTTCCGCTGTCCGGGCAGCTTCTTTACAGGCAGGATCTTCCGGGTGAGGTACCACCAGCTTTGCTCCTTCGTTGGCAGTTCCTACGTCTGTGGGCACAAGTGCCGCGGACAGCCCCTTTCCACGAAGCACCACAGCGACCCGGTGCTGGGTCAGCTCCTTTACAAGAACAATGGTGCCATCCTTAAGCTGCATCCCTGATAAGGCCCTTGCCAGTTCTTTAGTTCCATCCTGGATCCGGCCGGCTCTCCGGTCAATGACAATGCCTTCCTCGTCAATGGTTCCGAAATTTCCCCGAAAGGCTACATCTCCTTCCATAAGCTCCATTCCCCCGCTTAAAGCCTCCAGCGGTCCTCTGCCGGGGTAGTACATATCCGAATCGCAGCCAAAGATTTCCATGTGCCCCACATCCGTGCCAACAGGTATCCCTGGGGCGATGGGATAAACGTTTCCTGTGCAGCCTTCTTTTGCCAAACGGTCCAGATTCGGTGTATTTGCATATTCCAGCGGGGTCAAACCTCCCAGCGCCTTGATTGGCCGGTCACCCAGACCATCAGAAATAATCAATATTCCCTGTTTTTTTCTCATAGAATCACTCATCCTTTTTTCAGTTTATTGATTGACCGGCTTTTTAAGCAGGTCCAGATTGCGGTACATGAACCCGGCCGATAGTATGACGATGATCATCCACAGGAAAGCGGAGGAACCGCTTTTTTTGCTGAACACGTTGATGGCAAGGGTTGATTCCTTTCCAGGGGAAATCTTTCCGAAATCAAATCCTCCGAAAGTATATCCATCTTCGCTGGTGATGGTAAAAGGTTTTTTATCGGAATAATCCACAATATTAAGAAGCTCTTTTCCCTTGGGGACAGCGATTTTCATCTGGTATGAGCCGACGGATAAGGGAGTGGTGTTTTTGGCTTTAAAAGAGAGTTCTTTGGCATTGCCGGGATAGGTATCACCTAAATCCGCGTCTTCTCCTGCGTAAAGCCCTTCTCCCCGTAAAACAACCTGGAAAGAGACCTGAGTTTCCTTTTCCTCAAATACCACCTGATTATAAGTCTGGTCGCCGTCTGATTCCTCCTTAATTTCTTCCGCTGCCAGTGTGCCGGAAATGGCTTTTATGGATTCAATGGCAGCATCCTTCCAAATAGGAAAGATGACCTCTCCTGAAGCATTGGTTTTGGCATTTATAGTCTGGGTGATGATTCCGTCTTCTCCGTCAGGGGTAATCCTGTCTTCCATGGAAACCACTTTACCGGCGTCGCCTCCGTAGGCGGTGTGTGCTGCAGCCAGTGTGATAAACAGGCATGAGCATAAGAGATAAGAGAATTTTTTCATTGCTTTCATATGGTTTTGTTCCTTTCTGTTAAGGTATGCAACTGAATCCGCTTATACGAGCCCGATGAACCGGAACCATGTCAGGGAGGCGATGATCATCAGGGCCCATTTTGCCAACAGAACCAGCGTGCCGTAAAGCAGCTGTTCAAGCACATTGAAAAAGCCGGTGTTGTAGTAGATTAGGTTGACTTTGCTGTGAGGAGGTAAAGTGATTGTGTCGGAAATACAAAATGCGGCCGGAAGAGCCAGGGCCACCGGATTGATTCCGGTTGCATTGGCAATACCGATGATGGTTGGAATGAGTATAATGGTCCGCACTGTTTTGGATGTAAAGATGAAGTGGCTGAAACTGGCAATGAGCATGATAACGGCAAATATTAAGGTAAAGCTCATGCTCTCTATGCCTAAGTGTGCAAACAGGGCGTTAAGTCCCCAGGCAGCCACGCCGGTTTCATCCAATGCCACGCCGGCAGCGTAAGCTCCGCAGGCGAAAATCAGCAGATTCCAGGAGATTTTGGCCTCTTTCCATTTCAGAATGCCAAGATAGGGCATGAAGAACAATGCCGCCGATAAAATGGCCACCATAACAAGGCTGAGCTGGAACCCGAAAAGATGGATCTGTCTGGTATCAATGGCCCATAAGGCTATGGTGATCCCAAAGATGACCAAAGCTTTCTTTTCCACCAGACTCATCTTGCCAAGATTTTTACGTTCTTCTTCCAGAAGGCTTAAGTTTACCTTGGCATTGGAGGCGGGAATCTTAAAAAGGATCTTTCCGATAAAAAAGGAGGCCAGGAGGGTCAGGATGGTGACAGGGGCGGAGGCAATGAACCAGTAAGTCCACGAAATGTTCTGTCCGGTCAAATCCTTAATAAAACCAATGGCCATGATCTGGGCGCTGGTTGCGGTTACAATGGCTCCTGTGGACAAATTGTTGGACTGGATTCCCTGTAAGGCCAGAAGCTTTCCCAAGTTATTCTTAGGGTCATTCATGGTAGTTCCGAAGGCTTCGATCACCAGAAGGACGATGGGGAACATCATTGCCGCCCGGGCGGTGGTAGAAGGCACCACAAAAGCGATGAGAAAGTTGGTGGCAATTAAAAGCAGCAGGATGCTGTTTGCGCTTTTGCCGAACCTGGTTATGAGGTTAAGGGCAAGACGTTTGGCAAGGCCGCTTTTTTCCATGCCTGAGGCGATGATAAAGGCTGCAAAGGTCAGCCAGATGACTTCATAGCCCAATACGCCCATGGCCTTTTCCTCTTCCCAGACGCCAAGGAGGGGGAGGGCTACGATGACCAGGAGGGAAACCGTGTAATTGGGGATGCTTTCCGTGACCCAAAGGATGAGGGCGGTCAAGAATACGCCCAGGGCCATTTTTCCTGCATAGGACAGGCCCACAGGGATGGGGGTGGAATAGAAAAGGCCGAATACGATCAATGCGGCCGGCAGCCCGAAAAATTGCATTTTCAGTTCAAAAGGGCTTTTGACTTTTTTTACTTTGACTTCCTGCGTTGACAATGTTGCTTTTGCTTCATTCATGGCAACATCTCCTTTCTCACAATATCTTATTGTAGCCTAAGTGTAAAATTTTAGTTGGAAAAAGTACAACGATAGATTTTTATATTCATTTTATTTTCAGGGGAGGAATCCATGATTTTATAAATTAATCTTATGAGGTTAGGAATAATGTTTATTTAAAATAGAAAAATTGACATAAATTTGTGGATTTGCTATAATCTCCATAAATATATTTTATGCAAGAGACTGAAAGGAGAATGATGATGAATCTGGAAACCCTGGAAACCTTTCTGAAAGTCGCCGGAAACCACAGCTTTACCCAGACTGCCGCAGAGATGTTCTGCTCCCAGGCGGCTGTTTCCATACGTGTGAAAAGCCTGGAAAAGCATTTTGGGACCGAATTATTTGAAAGGGATAACAACCGGATAGGATTGACAAAAGAAGGGAAGCTGCTGCTTCCTTATGTGAAGACCATCATGGAGACCATGAGGGGAGCGGAGAAGGAGATCTATGCTTCTGAGAACTTAAAAAACAGGGAAATACGGTTTGCCTGTTCCGGCACCCCGGGAACCTATATCTTTCCACCCATCATTCATGCATTTTCAGCCAAATATCCGTCTGTGACCGTGGTGAACCACGTAGAATACACTCAGAATGTTTTTGAGGATATTGAATCAAAGGCCTTTCCTTTTGGATTTGTCAGCCAGCCGTTTCCTCCTCAAAGAGAGATGCTGTTGTATGAGGAGCTGACGGATGACCCGCTTGTCTTTTTCGCTTCAACGGATAATCCTTTAAGCAGGAAAGATGAGGTGGGGCTGGAGGATTTGGTGGGAGAGAATCTCATGACAACCAATCCCCGGTCATCCATTGTTAAGTACTTAGAATCTGCCGGAAGCTTAAACTTTCCGAAAAAGAACATCCACGCCATTGGAAACATCGAGGCAGTGAAGAAATGTGTGGTGGATAATAAGGGAATCGGCATCTTGTCAGTTCTGGCAATTGAAACAGAACGTAAATATGGGGTGATCAAGGTGTTGAAGCTGAAAGACTCCATAAGCCTCACCAGGAAGATCTATGCGGTGTTTCATAAGGATCAGCCCTTATCTCTTCCTGATGAAGTATTTCTGGATTTTGTGAAGGATTATATGAAGTCACAGGGATCCGGCAAAACTCCTTCTGCCGGTAACCGTCCTTAGTCGAATAATACCAGGTTGATGAAGGCCTGGAATGCTTCCGTCTGGAATTTATCCTTATGGAATACCACATGATTCATGCAGCTGATATCCAGATTCTTTACCTCTATTTCTACGATTTCCCCTTTTTTAATGGACTCATCGGCAAAAATTCTGGGAACAATGCCGATCCCGATATTCTCCCTTACAGCCTGGAGGATCACATCGGAGTTGGTGCTGGACCAGAGAGGTTCAGCCGATAAATTGTTTAAGGCAAGGGCGAAGTCAAAGGTATCCCGAAGGGTACAGCCCTGTTCTCTCAGCAGCAGAGGTTCTTCAATGAGCCGGTCCAGTGCCACCGGCTGGGCAAGACGGTCTGCAAAGGGGTGGCCGGGGGCGCAGATGACTGCCATGGGATAGGAGGAAAAGGGGATCTTCTCCAATTTCTCATCAGGGATGACTCCCTCAATCAGGCCGATATCCAGTTCATTTTTAAGAAGCTTGTTTGTAACCTCCTGGGAATTGTTTACTATCACCTTTAGCTGGGTATCAGGGTTTGTAAGGGTAAAGCGGGATACCACTTTAGGAAGTAAGTAGGTGGCCAGGGTTACGCAGGCGCCGATTCTTAAAGGAGCCTGAAGATGCAGGGCACCGGAATAGTTTTCCAGATCCTGATACAGTTCCAGGAGAGGGATGACCTTAGACAAATAAAATTTTCCGTTCTCATTGATGACCACTCTGCGGGATACACGGTCAAATAAAGGCGAGCCAACGGATTCTTCCAGTTCATTGATGGCGTGGGAGATGGCAGGCTGGGTCATGGACAGCGCCTTGGCTGCTCCTGTGATGCTGCCTTCTTCACACACCGTTTTAAAGATAGTCAGATGTCTTAAGTTCATGTCAAAGATCCTTCCATTACCAAGATGTTATATAATAATCTTCATTATATCATTTTGATAATGAGATGAACAGGGATTTTTAGAAAAATATAGAAAATATTGTTATATTAATATCTTCAAATAGACGGAAGCATTGAATTCATGAGTGTACCTGGCCATGTACTCTGTTTCCGTCTATTTTATTTGCTGAGAAACATGCTATTACATTTTTAAGATAACTTCAAGGAATCATACAGGCAGTCAATGGTTTTGTTAAGTATGTACCATAAATCGGTAGAATTTAGCAAGAAAGAAAACGAAGTTTTTTATTTCTTATGTTAATGTGCATAATTTGTAAATAAAAATAAAAATTATTATATTGAAAATGTACAAAAAAGAATTGACAAATCAATTCGAACTTATTATAATGTTCACATAGCGAACAAGTGAATAAATGATGTAGTGATTATATAAATGAAATAATAAAAAGGAGGATTGCGAGATGAAAATTACCAAGATTGAGGTATTCCGTCTTCCAACAGCCAACAGCAGGCAGAACAGCCCAGTTGGCTGCCGCGTGCACACGGATTCGGGCATCTGGGGCGACGGCGAAGCAGGGATGGCCTACGGGGTGGGAGGAAGCGCCGCATTCGGCATGATTTGTGATCTGGCTGAATTGGTGGCAGGAATGGACCCGCTGCAGACGGAACTGATTTGGGAGACCATGTATAAAAAGACTTTCTGGGGACAGAATGGAGGACCGGTTGTATTCTCCGGAATTGCGGCTATTGATGTGGCGCTCTGGGATATAAAGGGAAAGTACTTTAATGTTCCGGTATACCAGCTTCTTGGCGGGAAAGTGCGGGATAAGCTTCGCACATATGCGAGCCAGCTTCAGTTTGGCTGGGGGCAGACAGGTGTGTCCGGGCATCTGTGGGCAGTTACCCCGGAAGATTATGCTTATAATGTGAGGCTTGCCGTCGGAGAGGGCTTTGATGCAGTCAAGATAGATTTTTTTGACAGGGATGAAGAGGGGAAACCTTTAAGCTTTCTTGATACGACAGGATTTTTGACGCCAAAGCAGTTCAAAATGGTAGAGAGCCGTATGAAGGCCGCAAGGGAAGCGGCGGGAGATGAGGTCGATATCATTATGGAGAATCATTCTTACCCGGATGCGTTGGGAGCGGTACAGCTGGCGAGACTGGCTGAGAAATACAATATCCTGGCTTTTGAAGAGCCCAATACGCCTACAGCCCAGACTGTTGAGTACATAGCAAAGTATACCTCAGTACCAATTGCAAATGGGGAACGATTGTATTCCCGCTGGCAGTACGCAGATCATTTTAAACGCAATCTGCTTCAGCTTGCCCAGCCGGATATAGGAAACTGCGGAGGCATCTCCGAGGTAAAGAAGATTTGTGATATGGCACATGCCTATGATGCCGGTATTCAGATCCATGTGGCAGGCAGCCCTCTTGCTACAAATGCGGCTCTTCAGGTGGAGTGTACCATTCCCAATTTTGTCATCCATGAGCACCATACGTGCAATCGTATGGAAACTTGTCTAAATCTTACAAAATATAATTTACAGCCCGAAGGCGGATATTTCACTGTCCCGGAATGTCCAGGGATTGGAAACGAATTTTTACAGTCCGCAATCAATCATGCAATTCTTTATAAATCAGTGGAGAAGAAGTGATGAAATGATAATTTGAAAAATTCGGAGGAAACATTATGGCAATAAAAATTGTAAAAGAACCGAATCCGAAGCCGGGAACTCTTGGAAGGATAGAGTTATATGCGCTGGCAATCGGGCAGGTAATCGGAGCTGGTGTAATTACCCTTATTGTTCCGGCAATCAAGATGACCGGATATTCTGCATGGTTAGCCTATTTTGCCGCAATCATTATGGGATTTGTCATGATTGCACCTAATATTTTTATATCCTCCACATTAAGGCTTGGGGGAGGAAACTACTCCATGCTCTGTGATTTAGCGGGTCCCACGATTTCCGGTATTTTCGCATTTGCTTATCTGACACAATGTCTTTCGCTTTCCCTGTTCGGAGCGTCTGCTTCCGCATATCTGGGGGATATTATACCGGTATTAGGGGGACGGGGGCCACGGATCATTGTGGGAATCTCTCTTTTGACCTTCTTCTATGTGGTCAATTTGCTGGGGATTGATATCATGGCCAAAGCACAGAAAATGATGACATGGCTGCTGATCGCGGCACTGGTGATTTTTTCGGTTGCCGGCATCGTTAAGATGAAACTGCCGATTTTTGATTTTACAGATCCGGGATTTTTGGTGAATGGCTGGGGAATTACATTCGCAAACGGGCAGATCAATGGAGGCTTTTTTGGCGCAGTGCTTCTCTTTGTTTATTCCTGTCAGGGCTACTATATGACAACCGCTTATGGCCGTGACGCAAAGAATGCCAGAAAAGATATTCCGGTTGTTCTGATCATGGCAGTTCCTACTCTCCTCGTACTGTACGTAGGCGTTGCGCTGGCGGGAACAGGCGTTATGAGCATTGAGGAATACGGGAATTCCACAACACTGGTGTTTGCAGCACAGCGTATCTTTCCGGCATGGCTCTTTTATGCATTCATTATCGGAGGGCCGATTATGGCATTACTTTCTACCTTAAATTCCAGCTTTGCCTACAACTCCATCACAATCGGCCAGTCCTGTGATGATGGCTGGCTTCCGGTTTCGTTTGGAAAGAAGAACGGCAAAGGTGCCCGCATATGGATTTTGACCTTTATGTATGCGCTCGGTATAATCCCGATTTTATTTGGTCTTTCCATTACGGTTATCACAAATATGGTTCAGCTTTTCACCTCATTTTTTGCCTTTCTCAATTTTGTTGCATACATAAAAATGCCGAAGAAATATCCGGAGGCATGGAAGAAAGCCCGTTTTCATATCTCGGCCGGACTGTACTATGCAGTCTGCGTTGTATCTTTGGTTTGCTTCCTTATTGTGTTCTGGAAAGCCTGTCTGTCAATGAATATGTCTCTCGCAGTGGCAAATATAACAGCTCTGCTGGTAATGGCAGTTATTGGCATTTGGCGTGCAAAGTCGGGAAATATTGAGATTCATACCTCTGTCTGGGCGGAAGATTAATGAAATAACAGGTAAGATTGTGCCGCTTGTATTTCTGCTGCGGCATTTAAAAAAAGGAAAGGAAGGGTAATACTATGAAAATTACGAAGGTCGATGTAATGCTTCTGGAAGGTGAAAATAATCCGTCCTGGCGTCCGGCGGTATGCCGCGTATATACAGACGAAGGCATTTACGGAGATGGTGAAGCGGCAATTGCTTATTGTACCGGCGCTCCCGCCGCTTATAGCATGATTTGTGATCTGGCGAAAATGATCATCGGGATGGATCCGCTGGATAATGAGGTCATGTGGGATAAAATGTATAAAAATACATTCTGGGGACAAAATGGAGGCCCGATTATTTTTGCCGGTATGAGTGCCCTTGATATTGCTGTCTGGGATATAAAAGCAAAGCATTTTAATGTGCCGCTTTATAAGCTTCTCGGAGGAAAGAAGAGGGATAAACTCCGGTCCTATGCCAGTCAGCTGCAGTTTGGATGGAGCGACCATTATGAAATGGCGGCAAAGACGGAAGAGTATGTGGAAAATGCAAAGATGGCAATGGATGAGGGATACGATGCAATCAAGATAGATTTCTTCATGTTTGACAGGGATGGAAGAAAGTTCAACAATGAGCTGGAATCAGTCACTTTGTTAAAGCCCTATTATACCCAGCTGATAGAGGAGAGGGTTGCAGCTGTCCGTGAGGCCATAGGTCCGAATGTGGACATTATCATGGAGAACCACTCTTTTCCGGATGCAAATTCAGCGGTTCAGCTGGGCCGCATTGTCCAGAAATACGGCATTTTCTATTTTGAGGAGCCCAATACCCCAACTCCAAAGACGGCTAAATATATTTGTGAAAAACTTCAGATGCCGATTGCCCACGGAGAGCGTCTGTATACCCGGTGGCAGTATGCGCCGTATTTTGAAAACCAGTCAATCCAGGTCATTCAGCCGGATATTGGAAACTGCGGCGGTGTCACCGAGGCAAAGAAAATATGTGACATGGCTCACGTCTATGACGTGTCTGTCCAGGCTCATGTGTGTGCAAGTCCGATTTCCACAGCGGTAGCCTTACACTTAGAGGCGGTGATTCCAAATTTCTGTATCCATGAGCATCATGTTTTTAACCGCCATCAGTACAACAAAAACTTTGGAAAACTGGATTTGCAGCCGGTACACGGCTATTTCACCGTTCCCGAGACGCCGGGGATAGGCAATGAATTGTCCGAGTACTGTTTTGAACATTATATAGCCAAGACAACTGTCAAATAAATATGTTTCAGGAGGAAAAATTCATGAGGATTACGAGTATAGAGGTTTATCTAGGTTATGCAATTACCGTGAAAGTTAATACGGATGCCGGAATCAGTGGTTTTGGAGAAGCGGGACTTGCCTATGGAAACTGCAAAGAGGCGGCTTTCGGCCAATGCCAGGATTTTGCAAAGCTTGTGATAGGTATGGATCCTTTCAATACAGAGGAAATATGGGAGCATTTGCACCGTCATACATTCTGGGGAATGGGAGGCGGAGTTGTTGTGACGTCTGCAATGGCTGCGATTGATACTGCGTGCTGGGATATCAAAGGCAAGTCCCTTGGGCTTCCGGTATATAAGCTTATCGGCGGAAAGACGAATAAAAAGCTCCGTTCATACGCGAGTCAGCTTCAGTTCGGGTGGAAGAAACTGATTGGAGAGACAGGCGCCTTAGGACTGCTGTATGATCCAAAAGATTACTATGCTGTTGTAAAGGAGGCTATGGCTGATGGCTACGATGCGGTGAAGATTGATCCGGTATTCGCACCCTATGAGCCGAAGGGACTGGCGGAGGTATTTGCGTCACAGGGAACCCATCACCGCAGTTCCTTCAGACAGCATGATCTGCAGCTGGCCGTGGACCGGATTGCGGCAGCGAGAGAGGCCGGCGGACCGGATTTGGATATCATTGTTGAAATCCACTCTCTGTTGGATGCCAACACTGCGTCAGAGCTTGGAAGAGCCCTTGAACCGTACCGGATTATGTACTATGAAGAGCCTACCATGCCTTGCAATCCGGATATGTTTAAGCACATCAAACAAAGCTGCTCCCTGCCTCTTGCAACGGGAGAGCGCAGCTATACACGATGGGGATTCCGTCAGTTCTTTGAGGACAGAACCTTAAGCATTATTCAGCCCGATCTATGTAATACAGGCGGAATTACGGAAACAAAGAAAATATGTGATATGGCTCAGGTTTATGACATCGGTGTCCAGATTCATGTGTGCGGCGGCCCTATTGCTACGGCAGCGGCTCTTCAGGTTGAGGCAGCGATTCCCAATTTCTGCATCCATGAGCATCACAATGCGGCACTGACAAAACCATGCATTGACGCCGGTATCCACAATTATCAGCCGTCCGGAGGATTCTTTGAAATTCCGGAGCTTCCGGGTATCGGACAGGAGATGAGCGAGGAAGAAATGGCAAGAGCGAAAAAAGTGGTGATTGCCTGATGAATCCCATGTGATTCTGACAGGAATAGCAGGCGGTCTCTTCACCCCCAATACAGGTGAAGAGACCGCTTTTCTTTTTTGACAAACAGAAAACAGTTATGTATAATGTAAGAAATGTATACAATTAAAGTTATTTAAAATATTAACTGGATGGTATGATCATGGAAATTAAAAAGACGAAAGCACGGAAAACAAAAATCAGCCGTTTGTCCGTTGTGGATCAGGTGGGAGATGCTATAAAGCGTGACATTGTGAACGAAGTCTGGAGGGAAGGAGAAAAGATCCCGTCAGAGGCAGAGTTTGCGGAGATGTTTGGGGTAAACCGTTTAAGTGTTAGGATGGCTCTTCAGAAGCTGAATACACTGGGAATCATTGAAACCCGTGTTGGAGAGGGTTCGTTTGTGAAGGCATTTTCCATGCGTTCGTTTTTAAGTGAAATCGCAGAGTTTTATGATGATGATAAAAAATACGGGGAAGTACAGCAGCTCAGGAACTTGTTGGAGGGCGAATGCATGAATCTGGCAATTATAAAAGCCTCAAATGAAGAGAAGCAGAGGCTGAAAGATGTTTTGGACCAATATCATGAAAAGCAGAGGATTTTTCATAAAAATATAGACAATGCAGAATGCCTGGAGGAAATGGTGGATGCGGATTTTGCATTCCATTATGAAGTGGTGAAAATGAGCCATAACAGCCTGTATAAGGATATTTATTTTATGGTCCAGCAGTTGATCCGGCGCCATATCACCCGGCTTTTAAATGCCCGTGTTCATCGGATGCATGATGCTGGGGTTTCACTGGAAACGCTTTCGGATACCCATGATAAGATTTATGAGGGAATTATAAATGCCGATGCGGAGGCTGTAAAAAAAGCGCGGGAACAGGTTTTAGGCATTCTTCCGATTCACGGGATGGATGTGTTCGATTGATGATTAGTCAAATAATACCAGGTTGATGAAGGCCTGGTATTTATTTGTGGAAAACCACATGGTTCATGCAGCTGATATCAAGATTCTACCCTCTTTCAGGCCGGTATCCAGTTTATTTTAAGAAACTTATTTGTAACCTCCTGGGAATTGTTTACAAGGACTTTTAGGCGGGGGTCAGGGCTTATAGCGGGATACACGGTCAAACAGAGGAGGCAGACGGATACTTTCATTACCAAGATGTTATATAATGATTTTATTGTTTAACATCTTGGTAATGATATGAACAGAAATTTTGAAGAAGTATGGAGTTTTTTTTAAAGCCTTACCATCATCTGGTAGGCGGCCCCATAGCTTCCATCCCGGTATTTAAAGGAGTATTCCCTGGTGCCGTAGATCTCAAAGCCATATTTTTTATAAAGAGCCAGGCCCCGTTCATTTTCACATACAACTTCCAGCTCTAATTGCTCGTAGCCCATTTTACGGGCTTCTTTTTTGATGGCAGCGAGGAGATGGGAGCCGATCCCAAGCCCCCAGTATGCCTTGCAGGTGGAGATGCCAAAGGAGGCCCGGTGGGAGTAACGTTCCATTGCTCCAATAGGATTGATCCCGGAATTTGCAACGATCTCTCCGTTTATTACTGCGCAGATCATTAAATCTTTATGGCTTTTTAAGTTGGAGGAAAGAAACTCTTCTTCCTGCTGGAGGGAGGTGTTGATCTCATCCGCATACCGGGCCATATAGTTGGTTTCCTCTGAAGTCTTTCGCATAAGCTCCAGAATGGCAGCTGCATCCTCGGGGCCGGGACTTTTTAAGATACAGGGAGTCCCATTTTTTAACAGGATTTCTTTTGGTGTGTATTCCATAGTATGATTACCTCCTGAAAGGAAAAAGCAGCTGACCAGGCCGACGCCTGCAGATTTCTTTCCAGGCTCCCTGCTGCATTGATTATTCGCCCCAGTATTTCAGGGCGATTTTTTGACCCTGATCGATCTTTGCCCACTGCTCGTCTTCGGTCAGTTCGTTGCCGCCGTCACAGGAGGCAAAGCCGCACTGGTGGGAGAGGAACAAACGATCCTTGGGAATGATTTTGGTCGCTTCATCAAGCAGGCTGATGACCCGCGCTTCATCATCAAGGGTGTTGGTTTTGCTTGAAAGAAGGCCCAGCACGATTTCAACATGAGGGTTATCCTTAAATACGGAAAGGGCGTCAAGGGAACCGGCCCTGTCGTCATCCCACTCAAGGAAAAACCGGTCGTATTTCAGTTGTTTTAAGAACAATTGGGCAATTTTTAAGTAGGAGCCGCCTCCCATGTTTCGGGAATCGTAGTTGCCGCGGCAGTTGTGAGTCCACATGATAAGTCCAAGGCTGTGGCCGAAGTCAATGATTGTGTTGTTGATGTCAATAAATTCCGCCGCCAGGGCAAGAACTGTTTCCTGATCAATGTTTTTTCCTGTATAGGGAGAGTTGGGATTGTCATCGGCGAAAATCTCCCACAGGCAGTCGTCCAGCTGCAGGATCTTTCCGCCTGCGGCTGCGTATTCCTCAAGAAATTCCCTGTAAGCCTGAACAAGCCCTTCTTTTAATTCCTGAGGCGTGGAATAGACAGAATCCTTGCCTCCGATGTTATCTGACCAGGAAAGCTCTCCAAAGATGTGGGACGGAGATGGAATACAGAGCTTTGTTTTCCTGTCCCCTGCAATGGCTGCAAGCCTTTGGAAAACTTTAATGAAATGGTGGTTCCTGCCGCTTAAGGGCTGGGTAATTCGCAGGCCGATATCCCGGCGGGTTTCGTATTTCTGAACTTCATCTTTGTCCCGGAAAAAATAGCCATGGTCAGCAATGTACCGGCTGATGCCTTTAAGCCCCCAGACAAAGTCTAAATGCCACATGGACTTGGAGTATTCGCCGTCCGTGATGATCCTAAAATTGTGCTGTATTTCTTTATCCACCACGTCTTTGGTCGCTTGGTATTCGCATTCCTCATATCCTGGAAAATCGTTATAGAAAGGGTATGTGATGTCGTCCCGGTGTTCAATTTGATGTTTATAGACCAGCAGTTTTTCCGGACGAAGTAAACTGCCGACGGTTTGAAATCTTTTGCTCATAAAAAAGCCCTCCTGTATGTTGGATTAAATGTCTGATGAGAACATTGTAATACAAAAGAGGGCATATAGGGTAATGTCATTATTCTATGCTTTGTTATAGTTATAAACTATATCTTCTCATCCATGAGAACATCATACCGGGCAACCACCTGCTTTAGTTCCTCAAGATACATGGACGCCTGTTTGGTCAGCTGTATGGAATTATGTCCGATCCAGCCCACTTCTATGGAATCGTCGATGTGAAACGGCACTGCTTTAATGTTGTCACCGTTTAAGTCTGCGCTTACGATTCCTGTTGATATGGTGTAGCCGTTAAGGCCGATCATCAGGTTAAAAATGGTGGCTCTGTCGCTGACCCGGATGGTTTTCTTGCTGAAGGCAGTGCTTAAGATCTCCTCTGAAAAATAAAAGGAGTTGTACTCCCCCTGTTCAAAAGAAAGGCAGGGATAAGGCTCTAAGTCGTCAGGGGTGACGTACTCCTTTTTTGCCAGTGGGTTTAATGCGCTGACAAAAATATGGGGCTTGGCGGTAAACAGGGGGTGGAATGTCAAACCGTTCTCCCGCAGCAGCTTTTCCAGTACCCGTTTGTTAAACGGGTTCATGTACAGAATGCCAAGCTCGCTGCGTAAGGTTTTCACATCCTCAATGATCTCATGGGTCCGCGTTTCTCTCAGGGTGAATTCATATTCGTCCGCGTTTGTTTTCTGGACCATGTTCACAAAGGCGTTTACGGCAAAAGCATAGTGCTGGGTCGAGATGGAGCATAGGCGGCGGGAGGGCTTCCCGCTTAAATAGCGCTGTTCAAGAAGGCTTGTCTGTTCAGCGACCTGGCGGGCATAGCCTAGAAATTCCACGCCGTCCTTGGTCAGTGAAATGCCTTTGGGCGTTCTGGTAAAGAGCTCCACGCCGATCTCGGTTTCCAAGTCTTTCACCGCATTTGACAGGCTGGGCTGGGCAATAAATAGGCTTTCCGCCGCCTTATTGATGGAACCGCAGTTCACGATTTCAATAAAATATTTAAGCTGCTGCAATGTCATCCGATGCTTCATCTCCGTATGGGTTTAGGGTATGGCAGTTTTTACAGTCTTTTTGCAATTGTCTTAATAAATTCCTCACTGTTTAATGCCGTTGGGTTGGGAATGGAAGTGATGAGGGCTAAATCCTTTGTCATTTCACCTGCTTCAATGGTATCGATGGTCGCCTGTTCCAGCTTGTCTGCAAAAGCGGCAAGTTCTGTGTTTCCATCCAGTTCCCCCCGCTTTCTCAAAGCACCGGTCCATGCGAAGATGGTTGCAACGGAGTTGGTGGAGGTTTCCTCGCCCTTTAAGTGCTTGTAGTAGTGGCGCTGTACGGTTCCGTGGGCTGCTTCGTACTCATAGTCCCCATCAGGAGATACCAGGACAGAGGTCATCATGGCCAGGGAGCCGAAGGCAGAGGATATCATATCGCTCATTACATCACCGTCGTAGTTTTTGCAGGCCCAGATATAGCCGCCTTCTGATTTCATCACGCGGGCCACCGCATCGTCGATCAGAGTGTAGAAATAGGTGATGCCTGCTTCCTTAAATTTGTCCTCATAGTCAGCCTCAAAGATTTCCTGGAAAATGTCCTTAAAGGTGTGGTCATATTTCTTGGAAATGGTGTCTTTTGTGGCAAACCACAAATCCTGGGAAGTGTCAAGGGCGTAGTTAAAGCAGCTTCTGGCAAAGCTTTCAATAGAGTTGTTTAAATTGTGCATTCCCTGTACGATTCCAGGGCCATTAAAGGAGTGGACAAGCTCCCGTTCCTCACTGCCATCCTCAGCGGTATAGACAAGCTCCACCTTTCCTGCTCCCGGGACTTTCATTTCAGATCCTTTGTAAACATCACCGTAAGCATGTCTTGCTATGGTAATGGGCTTTTTCCAGTTGATCACACATGGTTCGATTCCCTTGACAACGATGGGAGCGCGGAACACGGTTCCGTCTAAGATCGCCCGGATGGTGCCGTTGGGGCTTTTCCACATTTCTTTTAAGTTATATTCCTTTACCCGGTCTGCATTGGGGGTGATTGTGGCGCACTTGACGGCAACCTTATATTTCTTTGTGGCATTAGCAGAGTCAACGGTCACCTGGTCGTTTGTCTCATCACGGTATTCCAGGCCCAGGTCATAATATTCTGTCTTTAAATCAATATATGGCAGCAAAAGGTGATCTTTGATCATCTGCCAGAGAATCCTGGTCATCTCGTCGCCATCCATTTCGACGATGGGGGTTGTCATCTTAATCTTATCCATGTGTTTGTCCTCCTTAGAAATGTACGTGTTATGCTATAGTATACGATGAATTGTAAAATCACACAAGCCTGTCTATGTAAATTTATCCAGCCATTTTTGAATATTATACACTGTTTCCGGTTCGATGAAATGCTCCACCTTTTCCACCTGCTCCAGTTCGTCGGAATTTTGATTGATATAGCAGAAGAACCGGCGGAGGATATCGTGACGGAATAATAAATATTCACCCAGCTCCAGGCCGTCCTCTGTCAGGGATACGGTGCCGTATTTCTCAAAGCGCACCAGCCCCTGTTTCCTTAAGTTTCCAGTCATTTTAGAGGCCGAGGAAGGCTTTACATGGAGGCATTCCGCCAGCTCCTTGATGCGGATAGGCTGGCCGTCACGGTGGAGCCTGCATATCATTTCCAGATAATCTTCCATGGAAGAGGTGATTTGCGCATGCTCTAAAAGGGAGTAACCCTTTAAGGTATAGAAATTATCGGTTTGGGCCATGGTTCAGTCCTTTCTTTTTACCTGTAAATATTACTTATACTTATTCTTTGTTTCGTGGTTCTATGAGTAGGAGGATAAAAGGCGTGAAGATTCCTTTTTAAATACATTTATTAACAGAAAACAGACGGCATATTCTTTCCGTCTGTTTCTCTTATGTATGATATTTTTATACAGGGGCCGTGGCCGGAAGCGGCAAATGCTGAATATAACGATTGGCTGACCGGTATGCTAATAGCATTTTGAACAGGGAGTTCTTCCCAATGCTTCTGCATCTGATTGTGTCATGTGGGCCGGATTTTTCATATTGCTGCAGTTTGGGTTTGAATGGTACTTTTTGCCTGTTCTGGATACCCATACCATCTGTTCCTTATTGTTAACTGCTGCAGTGCTTTGTGAGGTATCCTGTGCTGGCTGCGTGGCTGCTGCGGTATCGCTGTTTGACTTAGTGTTTGATGAAGAATTGCCTGAGGTTTTTGTCTGTACTGTGCCGGAAATGGCCAATGCTCCGTTTGCATCCACTGTTTTTCCATCAGGAGTTGTGGTATTGGTCAGGCAATAGCCGTATTCATTGAAATAATAGCATTCCGAGACACCATCTGCATCTCCGTCGATCCATTGCCAGCAATCTACCGGATAGGTACCGTCATCATTCTGGTACCACCAGCCTTTGGCATCCTGATTCCATTGTCCGGCAAACGCAGAAAAACTCATTACAATGGAAAGAACAGCTGTAACAATTAATTGTCTCATTTTTTTCATGATTCTACCCCCATTTTATCTTTTCATTAAGATGCCAGCGGACTCAGGCCATCTGACAAATTCTTAATTAAATTTTAACAAAAGAATCCGTATTTCTCAATATAAATATATAAAAATACACTGAATCTGCCTGGTTTCTATGCTGTCATTAGCAGCCGCAGCCAGTAAAAGATTTAAAACGGCACTCTTGGAAGGCTTTTCTGTTAATCTTATATTGAACGCGAACGGAACGCTGTTTTGTTATACAATAGCAGATATGATTAAAAAAAAGTTTACATCAGGACAAAATCCGTGTATAATTAAATCTTACAAATGTAAGATAAAAGGAGATCATTTTGCGCAATCATAAATTATGGAAAGATAAGAATTTTTCCGGACTTCAATTATTGGACCGGATACCAAGACTGGCGGTTCTGGGCGTTATTTTTGGATTTCTGTTTCTGGTGCTTATTTTCCGGCTGTACCGTCTTCAGATCATGGAAGGGGCAGCCAATCAGGAAGAGTTTATGAGTTCCATTATGAAGACAAGGAGAATTGCCGGAAGCCGCGGAAACATTTATGACAGGAACGGAAATTTACTGGCTTCAAACCGGCTTTCCTATGATATTACCCTGGAGGATTCCCAGAATTACAAGTCATCGAAAGAACGCCAGCGGTCCTTAAACGGAATTGCCTATCAGCTGATTAGCCTGGTCAAGGATGAGGACAAGTTAAATACAGTTCTGCCCATATCTGTGGATGAACAGGGAAATTATGAGTTTACCGAAGAAGGGTGGAAGCTCAGCCGTTTTAAGGCAGATTTTTATGGAAAAAACTCTGTGGATGATTTGACGGATGCGGAAAAATCCGTAACAGCGGATGAACTCATGAAAAAATTATGCAGCAAGGAAAAGTTCCTGATCGAGGATGCCTATACAGAAGAGGAAGGGGAGCAATACGGACTGCCCCATACCCTTACGCCCAGGGAGATCCTGCAGATAGCCAACATCCGCTATGGCCTTTCCCTGAATTCATACCGCAAATACCTTCCTTATCTGGTCGCCTCGGATGTATCCGAGGAAGCTATGGTGGAAGTACTGGAAAAGAAACTCAGCCTGCCTGGGGCGGATATCCAGGAGGGAAACGTCCGTGTCTACTACGGCGGAGAAAGCCTTTCTTCCATATTGGGTTATACGGGGCCGGTTTCCGCCGAGGAACTGGAAGCAGGGAATCGGGATGGTGCCATTTATACGAACCAGTCCATTATAGGAAAAGGCGGAATTGAAAAGTCTATGGAAGGACAGCTTCGTGGACAGGATGGGATGGAACAGTTTTATACGGACGTAGTGGGAAACCGGAAATCAGACCCGGAAATTACCAGTATGCCCCATACTGGAAACGATGTTTACCTGACCATTGACAAGGATTTGCAGAATGCGGTTTATCAGATGCTGGAACAGCAGATTGCCGGAATTCTCCTTGCCAATATGGAAGAGAGCAAAAGGGCTGACATGCCAAAAGCAGCCGATGCCTCCCAGATCCGGATTTCATCGGATGAAGTGTATTTTGCATTAATAAAAAATCATGTCATTGATACCGGCCGGTTTCAGGAAACGGATGCGTCGGATTTGGAGAAGGCCGTCTATGAAAGGTTTGCCGGCAAGAAAGAGCAGGTTTTTCAAGGATTTTCTGATTCCTTTGATGTCTCAGGGGCCGGGTATGACTCCTTAAGCGGTGAAGTGAAAGGCTATTATGATTATCTTTTGGATACAGTAAGGAAGAATAAAATTCTTTCTGAAAAAAGCAGAGCCTGGGACCAGAAGGAACAAAGCTTCCGGCAGTATCTTTCCGACTGCATTGCAAATGGCTGGATTGATTTAAGCCAGGTGGAAGCTTCTGAAAAATATATGACACTTGACAACAGCAGAAGTTTGATTGAAGAAATGATCCTGGACGGCTTAAGGAAAGATTCCGGTTTTGATTTACTGATATATCAGGCAATGATAACGGAAGGAACTCTGACCGGAGAGGATGTGGAAAAGCTCCTTTATGATCAGGGAATATTATCAAAAGAGGATCCGGATTATGCCCCACTTTTAAATGGGCAGCTGAATGCCTGGCAGTTCATACGCAAAAAGATAAAAAATCTGGAGATCACTCCTGCCCAGTTGGCTTTAAATCCTTGTTCCGGGTCAGCTGTGGTGGTCCGGCCCCAGGACGGACAGGTGCTGGCATGCGTAAGCTATCCGGGTTATGATAACAACCGTCTGGCAAATCAGATGGACACGTCCTACTATCAGAAGCTTGCAGCAGATTTATCCCTGCCCCTATTTAACCGGGCAACCAGCCAGCTGACGGCTCCGGGATCCACCTTTAAACCGGTAACGGTCATTGCAGGGCTGAGCGAAGGAGTTATCACTACAGATACCAGCGTGGTATGCACCGGCGTGTTTGATAAGGTGCAGCCGCCTTTGCGCTGTTGGAAGCGGTCAGGTCACGGTACCATACTTTCCAGTGCCGATGCTCTTAAAAACTCCTGTAATGTATACTTATCTGAAATCACGTACCGGCTGGGAACCGAAGAGGATGGGCTGTTTTCAGAAGGGAAGGGATTAAGTAAGCTGCAGGAATATGCCGGTCTGCTGGATCTGGATAAAAAGACAGGCATTGAGATCGGAGAAGCAGAACCCCATGTAACAGACCAATTTGCTATCCCTTCTTCCATCGGACAGGGAACCCATAACTATACGACAACACAGATCGCGCGGTACACTGCGACCCTTGCCAATCATGGATCCAGCTATGATCTTTCCCTTATTTATAAAATAACGGATACTGATGACAACACGGTCCAGTCCTTTAATCCAACGCTTCAGAACAACGTATCCCTTCCGGGTTACGTATGGAATGACGTTGCCAAGGGTATGAATGAGCTGGTAAAAACCAATGCAACCTTAAAAGACTTAAAAGTTAATGCGGCCGGAAAAACCGGAACAGCAGAGGAATCCAAAACACGGCCAAACCACGGACTTTTCATAGGATATGCCCCGTTTGAGGACCCGCAGATAGCCATAACCGTGCGGATCGCCAATGGTTACAGCTCCGGCAATGTGGTTGGGGTAGGAAAAGGAATTTTAAATTATTACTTTCATCTGGAAGATCCCGCTGATATCCTTACCGGGACTGCTTCCGGCGTGTCCAATAATCTGCGGACAGATTAAGCAAACGGATTGACAGGAGGTATGCCATGAGGCGCAGAAGAAGGAGATTTTTATTCAGCACTGTTTGCACACTCGTTATATTGCTGGCCGGCCTGGCAGGAGCGGCACTGTTCTTTCAAATACAGGGGAAATTCGGAGCGTCTAGGAAAAAGCCGGATGCGTTGTTTTTGGAATATGTGGAGTGTCTTACCAGGTCAGACTATCAGGCTATGTATGGGATGTTGGATGAACAGAGCCATATAAATATCAGGGAAGAGGATTTTATCACCAGACATAAAAATATCTACGAAGGAATCGAGGCCTCCGGAATAACCGCCCAGATTAAGCAGGTAGAAGAAAAAGACGGAGAGGCAACGGTCAGCTACGCCATGAGCCTTACCAGTATTGCAGGGGAAATCAGCTTCAGCAATCAGGTGAAATTCCGGAAGGAAAAGAAAAAAGGCTATGAGATGGTGTGGAACGACAGCGTGATCTTTCCCGAGCTGGGGCGCACCGATAAGGTGAGGGTATCAACGGACAAAGCACAGAGGGGAAGTGTTTTTGACCGGAACGGGCTGCTTCTTGCAGGGAAAGGCACCGCTTCTTCCGTGGGCCTGGTTCCCGGAAAAATGAGTGAGGATTCGGAAGGGGATTTAGAGACTCTTGGGAACCTACTTGGAATATCGGCGGATGCGATCAAAAAGAAATTGTCCGCCAAGTGGGTAAAAGAAGATTCGTTTGTACCGTTAAAGACCATTAAAAAGGTAGATGAACTGAATTTAAATTCCATGGAGCCCAGGGAGGACAATGTTAAAAATAAGGAATTCCAGGATGAGCTTCTGACTGTTCCGGGAGTCCTGATCACAGATACGCAAGTCCGCTATTACCCCTTGGGAAAGAGCGGTGCCCATCTGGTGGGATATGTCCAGAATGTGACGGCAGAGGATCTTGAAAAGCATCCGGGAGAGGATTATCTTTCTGACAGTGTTATCGGAAGGAGCGGAATGGAGGCATTGTTTGAGAAAGAGCTGAAAGGGACCAATGGACGGACGGTTTCCATTACTGATTCTGGCGGAACACTTAAGAAAACCCTGGCTGCAAAGCCGCGGACAGAAGGAAAGGATATTACCCTGACCATTGACAGCAACCTTCAGTCTGAAATTTATGAGGCATTTAAAGATGATAAGAGCTGTACGGTCGCCATGAATCCTTATACCGGCGAAGTACTGGCCCTTGTCAGCACGCCGTCCTACGATGACAATGATTTTATCCTGGGAATGTCCGAGGAAACATGGGCTTCTTTAAATGATGACGAGAGAAAACCCATGTTCAACCGGTTCCGTCAGAGATTTGCTCCGGGATCTTCTTTTAAGCCCATAACCGGTGCCATCGGACTTTCCACCGGGGCTATTGATCCCAATGAGGATTACGGAAACGTAGGGCTAAGCTGGAGAAAGGATGAAAGCTGGGGAAATTACTATGTTACCACCCTTCATGATTACAGCCCTGTCATCCTGGAAAACGCATTTATTTATTCGGATAACATTTATTTTGCAAAGGCTGCCTTAAAAATCGGCTATGATGATTTTATGTCAGGTTTGGATAAACTGGGATTTAATCAGGAGCTTCCTTTTGATATATCCGTAACAAAGTCTCAGTACTCCAATACAGAGCGGATCGAAACAGAGGTTCAGCTGGCTGACAGCGGATACGGACAGGGTCAGATGCTGGTCAATCCCATACACCTGGCATCCCTTTATACCATGTTTGCCAATAATGGAAACGTCATCAAGCCGTATCTGCAGTACAAGCCGGAACCAGCACCGGAAGTCTGGCTGCCGGGAGCATGTACTCCGGAAATTGCTGACAGGATCAGGACAGCTCTTGGTGAAGTCATCAGTTCCCAGCATGGAACCGGACATGGGGCATACCGGAATGATGTAGAGCTTGCAGGAAAGACGGGAACGGCTGAGATCAAGGCTTCAAAAGAGGATAAAAACGGTACGGAGCTTGGTTGGTTTGCTGTTTTTACGACAGATCCAAAGTTAGAGACTCCTATTCTTCTGGTCAGTATGGCAGAGGATGTAAAGGACCGGGGAGGAAGCGGGTATGTGGTGAGAAAGGATAAAGCTATATTGGATTCTTATATTCCGGGGGGACGGTAAAGAATGCTGATGTGCTGGTTTGAATTTGGGATGTTTCTTGCTTTTTTTCGTAAAATTTGTTTTTATTGTTAATATGATATCAGGAAACTATGCATAAACATATACTGAAAATCCCTAAGAGAAAAAATTAGGGATTTTTTAGTTTTCTTGATTTTGCATAGGGTTATGTGTTTTTTAATTGGATGGGAAGGAACTGTAATCTGAAATGGTTAAATGAAAAAGTGACTTTAAAAGAATGACTTTAATAAAAAGCGTAATGGTTGAATATACAGAACTTATTTCCACTTTTTAATTAACAAATTCGATCGCAGGTTTATAATAATAATTAAAGCATCATTATGTTTTTTATATTACCTTATTTAAGGTATTGGAAAAAGTGTACAGGACTAAGTTCCACTCGCTCAAATATAGGACTTAATTCGATATAGTGAATCGCCTGTGCCAATTATTTTATTTCTTTATTAGTTCAGGACATAGTGACACCTTATTTGGTGCGATTTCTTTTAGTTGAAGTACATCATGCAGTATATAATCAAAGATCATTAGGGACAGTTTAAATGGATTACAGCCATTCAGACTGTCCCTTGCTTTGTTATTGATGTTGTTCATTCGCCTTGTGATATCTTCCTCTGTATTATAGTCTATGCTGAATCCTTTAGGTATTACAAGGTTGATGTATTCATGGTTCTTTTTAATCATGCCTTTCTGCTGGACTGCATTTGGATTACAGTAAAAAAGATTTTAGTTGGGATATTGCCGTTTGGATTGTATTCAAGTCTACAAGATAATAAGATTCTGTCCGTTATCTGTTCGGATTGCTGGGAAAAGATTTTGGAACGCTGTATTTCCAGGGCTGCTGTAAGCTTGTCGAATGTCTTTATAACACAATCAGACGTTTTTTCCTTTAGAAGAATGATAGGTATTAATGAGCAGCTGTGAAAGAAAGCAGTTAATAATATCTGGTTGCCGCCTGATTGTTTCTCTATCACTATATCCAGTTCAACTACAGAAACATTTGGATGTTCTTTCATATATTTTTGAAAATCTTCATAGGTATGTCCGATTCGGAAATCTTTGTCCACAAAACTGACACATGTTGGTGTTTTTTGAGGCTTATAATAAACCATCTTTCTCATGTCAATGTTACGTGTTTCAAACAGTCCCATATCAATATAGTTGCAGAGCGTCATGCGGCTGTATGGAATCTCGCCGCCATGGTTTGCATGGATATGTGCAATGCTTACCTCTTTTTGAGAAGGGGAGAGATTCGCTGGCCCAGAAGAGCTATATCTGATACATTCTGATTAATCCCATCTCTTGACGAAATCAATACTTCAAAGTATTCTTCCTGAGTATCTGTGCGATGTAGTGGGCTTTTTGCATAAGGCAATTATTGCTTTTTTGCAGCCTTTGCAGACGTATGTAGGCTTCTTCATTCTCTCACATTCTTTCGGTTTATATTCTGAACATAAAATTCATACAGCGCTTTCCTGATCGACTTTTTTACAGAGTGCCCTATGTCTCGACACCTCTTTAGAAATGGTACTCGGTGACGTTCCAGTTATCCGTGGTACTACAGAAAATGGTTTTCTATCAGTTAGGCCCCTCTCAATTGAACTCTTTGAGATAGGGCGAGAAGTTATCCGCCATGTATGTGCTTACTAATAAATGCCTGCCTTCTGAACAGACAGTTCTACTATTGTAAGATAGTAGAACACCTAACTTCGATAGTTGTAGAAGTTAATACTTGAAACTAGAAGTTACTTCTTTATTTTAGTTGTAATCTTAAATTTATTAAAAATAGAACATATGTTCGGAAAAAGTATTGACAACATGATTCAAGAGTATTATAATTCAGATGTCGACAAAACAGAACATATGTTCGAGTATGCGAGAAGGATAGCGCATTGGATCAGAGATTGTTTGTAGCAATGTATGTAACAGTTAAATGATCTGAATAAACGTGATAAGCGGTAAACATTTTATGCCTTAATGAGCCTATAACGTGGTACTAATTGTATTTTAACCGAATCAAGTAAGTCCCCCACTTCAAATGCGAAAAGCATTGAGTGGTGGGTGGGGACTTGCTTGTGTCAGGTGGAGTACAAGCTTCACCTGACACAAGCGTCAGCTGCTATTCGGTTATGCCCGATAAAGCAGGGCAGGGCCTCCCCCGCACTATCGGGGACGCCGTGAACAAGTAGCGAAGTGGATTGCGAATATCCACTTGACTAAAAGATTGGCCATTAATAGATATTGCTGAATTCCTTCTTTTATTTTACAAATGTTTAAAATAAGATTTATGCCAGAGTTGTTGAAAGAAAATGAGTAAAATAGTTTTACAGCTAAAGAAATCAAAGAAAAAAAATTCAAATTAGAAGAGGAAAAATAATATGTCAAGTACAAATAAAACATCATTAGGATTAAATATGTGGGAAGCATCGGATAAGCCGGTAAGACAGGATTTCGTTAATGATAATGTTATTATTAATGAGAAGATTACTAAGTTAAATAGTGATTTACAGAATCAGATTGCTACAACAAATAGCAATTTGACAAAGATCCTGCATTATGCATCATCCGGGGCAGCGATAACAGCGAACACACTATTTCAAAAGGATTACACAGTTTCTGAGTTTGGCTTAACAGGAAAAACTATTATAGGTGTTATAACAACACTGCGCTATTTCCCCGGAAATACTTACCATCAAATTAGTGTGTCAAGCATGTATTCAGAGTCTGTAGGGTTTAGGGTGCAGATATGCTCCGATTATACCGGCACGGTTATGTATAACATGTACATATTGTATAAATGATCATTATACCGTAACATATGACGTTCCAAATATCAGTGCGGCACCGCTGCCAATACCAGCGCCTGTACTTGGTGTAAATGTAAAAATACCACCAATTGTCAAGTATCCATTAGACATCCCTGTTGGACTGCTGATTTGCACTGGAACCGTATTAAGTGCGTTGGTATTACGGCATCGAGGGAAGCCGCTTATAGTATAACTGGTGCCGGCAGTAAGGGCAAAATTGGTGACTATTCTAATATTAACAAAAACCATTTTTCCAATCTGCGTATATCCTCCATCAGCTATCGTTCCCCATGATAGGTATAAACCAGATGAAACAATTGTATTGTTATCTAAATCACTATTTAGTTAAGTCAAACGGAACTGCTAATACTTCTTCTTCCTCTTAATTGGATGAGTATCAGCATAATAAATGATTTTTTATATTAGGTAATCCCCTACTGCCAAAAAATAAAAACGACAAAAACCCGCATGATACTAAAATGGAAAATATCATAACCACCCGAGATACAAGTGCGGAGTACCAGACGAAATACTCCAAATACAATCAACTATGAAATAAAAACTAAGATTACCAATAGAAAACGAAAGGAGAAACCTATTATTTATGAACCGACCGGAATGTTTACATATCCCCACCCTCCACGAGGGAGAACAGGCACAAATCAGTTGGGGAGCTGTGGAAGCAGATAAAAATTATATTTTAGAACGGGTATTTAATGAATCATTTTTACAGGGCCTGTCTGGATACACCTGGGACAATTTTGACAGTACCAATGACCCATGGAGCAGGTATGATCAGGATGCCCTCACTTGGCATCAAATCGAAACCAGAACAGGCAAAGGTCAGCATTGGGAACGCCTGGATTATCAGCAGTTAAGCTGGTCACAGTTTGAGAATCATTCGTATACCTGGCAACAGTTAGAAAACCGGGAAATCAGTTTTGAAATATTTAAAGGTTTAGGCGATGAACACCCCGGCATTGAGCAGGGACGTACATGGCTGGAACTGGACGAGCTTAATAAAACATGGAGCCGCTTGGAAGAATCCGGACATTCATGGGGTGAGGGGGAGAAGGTGACGCTGCCTGGTATCTCATGGGAGAGTTTTGAATCCAGATGGCTGACATTTGACGAATGGGAAGGAAAAGGCTTGACCTTCCATGAATTGGATACACAGAAACAGATAGAAGAGCACCGGGGAATGACAGATTTCATTCCAATTGGGGCATCTAACGCAATGTACCGGATTAAAGCATATGATTCACAAGGTGATGAATCTGATTATTTAACAACAGAACAAATGCCGGTTATTCCTGTATTTTACCGTAGCAGCACCATGGAATACCCGGTAAAGACCGGTAAACGTTACGCAGTTCTGCTGAAAGCCCAGGAGGTCAGCGGTCTGGACAAGATCCGCATGAACCTCCGGTATGATCCATACTTACTGGAATTAACCAGCCTCGCAGCCGGCAATCTAAGAAGCATAATAGAACCAGGAAATTATCCGGAAGAAAATTTAAGAATATATTCCAATATTCCGGGAAAGCTGTGGTTTCAGTCAACCAGACAGCTAAGTCAAAACGAATGCTTTAGCGGTTCCATTGCATTGGTAGAATTTATCGCAAGGGGAACCGGAAGCGCAGCAGTATCATTATTTTAAGATAAGAAGGGAATAGATGAAAGAGAAAGAGAAAGAGATAATAGAAAATCACATTGTTAAAAATGAATGGGAAGAGCCTGATACAAAGGCTGCGGAGGATGTATCAGGCGGAGAACAGAATGAAGCAAAAATCCGGGAAACACTGCTTAGCCGGGCAGCGCTGCCTACGGAGGAGGAAGAATTTTCCGATATAAAAGAGTATCCGGAATCCCCATTTACCTACTTCGAAACAAATCAGGTAAATGTTCAGTTGAACACTGGCAATGTTCAATATGAGACAACAGACTTTGTACTGCCGGGCAGGGATGGCTTCGACGTATCCATTGCCAGACGCTATGATTCCGGCTGTGCCAATTTAGTGGATATGGATCCATATGTCAAAAAAGAAAAGATATATACAGGTTCCAGGGATAACAGTTTTTATACCAAGACTTATGGACTTGGATATGGCTGGTCCTTTGTCCTGCCTTCCATTGAGACGGTACCGTATCTTAAATGTTCTTACCTGATCCTATCTTATGATCCTCCGGAATCATTTTTAATGGGATTCCCCGCTTTTGATTATATTCTGCATCTGGAAGACGGCAGAAGTTTAAAAATAAGTCGGTCTTCAGATGGAATTGTAGATCATAGCCTAAAAGATGTCAGGATTTTTACCAGATCAGGCATGATTCACCACCCTTATGCAGCCGATATTACAAAAGCTTATGATATCATTATTGAATACAAAAATGGTAATAAAGATTATTTCAAAAATTTATTTGGAAATGATGGAGACCGGGATAAACTGACGCCCCAGAAGTTTACACTGGTTGCCCGGCAGGACAAGTTTGGAAATGTGATTTGTTACGATTTAAAGGATTACGGCGGTATGGTGATTGTGGACACCTGGGGTCGTAAAATCAGCCTGGAGAAGACCGATTATGGATTTATCTGGAGATTGCCGGAAAGTACAGCAGGAAAGGCATGTGAACTTTCCTACCATATCGATCAGGCGCAGCCGCTTAAGCTCACCGCAGTAACAGACCCCGCAGGCTGTAGGACTGAATATAACTACTATAATCCGGGAGATTACAAGGGCATTATGAGTTATGCCTCCAAGAAAGCTGTAGGAAATACTACCGGAAATAAGGAACGCAATTATCTGCTGTTAAAAAGTGTCACATATCCAAATCATGCATCCACACAGTTTACATATGGCAGAGAAATCAGCATTGTAAATGATGCCGGTGGAAAGCTTACCCATTTTGCATTGACGATGAAAAAGGATATTGCTGACGGAATCGAATACAACCGGGCAGAATACAGATACAGGCTTGAATCCGGAGCTTCCTATGAATATGGCAATGGTAAGTATATCGAATATGCAGAAGTAAAACATCATCAGGACATTTTGGAAACCCATCAGTTTGATCGGGAAGGGCAGCTAATAAAAAAGGAGGTCCGGCATCAGGAGACCCTTATTTCTAAAAGCATTTATAAATATAGCAATAAACTAATCGTATCAGCCGTTGACCAGGTATTTGACAGGAATAATGAATCAATATTTCTGGAAAAGAAAACCTCCTGGAAATATTCCGCAGATCAAAAAGCAAATATCATCCAGCTCATTGAAGAATATCCGGATGACCCTTCCTGCAGCCAGGAAATTAATACAAGCTATGGAGACTACAGCATCATTATTGAAACAGCGAGAAAAAAAGGCTCTGACCAGATCAGAGAAACAAATGAGCTTCATACGGAATTGGGAAATAGGGTAATAAAATATCATCGGATCTATGAAAATGGAGTCTTAAAAGAAAAAACAGGATATGATTATAAAGATTCGAAAAATCCCTACTGTGTGACCAGCGAAAGAAGGTATTTCCTGGCAGGCAGCGGGAATCTGGAGCAATCAGGTGATTATGCTGAAATAATTTATAAATACAGTTCTCCTTCCAGTACTGCCAGCAGATACACACATAACTTTATATCAAAAGAACAAACCGGTATCATAGATGCGGACGGAAGGCCCTGCGATCTAATCAAGGAAGAATTTCAATATGACAATTGGGGGCGGCTCATCTCCAAAAAGGATTCCAGGAATCAGGTCAGTACCATCCGCTATGACGGTATGGGGCGAGTTGAAGCAGAGACGTTGCCTCCGGCAGACGGCCAGCAGGCAGTAAATGAAACCTATTATAATGACCGTTTAAACTTTATCACGGAAACAGATGCGAACCACCAAAAGAGACGAATTCAATACACACCGTTTGGACAGATTAAACAGGTCTGCCTGGCCGTATCCAATGAACCAACTTCCGGTGATGTAGTACTGCAGGATTTTCGGTATAACTCATGGGGAGAGCTGACAGAAACAGTCACATATGATGGGAACGGCACAGCAGCGAATCATGTAAGAAAGACTGAGCGCTATACCTACGATTCATTTGGCCGGGTGTTATCCCATACGATTCCGCAAGTAGGCCATGAGGAGAAGTATGAATACAATGAGGTATTTACCGATCCGGCTGATGGCAGGAAGTACTATCGCGAACTGAAAAAAGTCATAGGGGATGCTTCCGCTCCAGATATCGTGACAGAATGTTATAAGGACCAGAAAGGCCAGGTTCGGAAGGAAATTTTAGCCGGGGAGAAGCTGTTTACCTACGAATATGACAATGCAGGAAACAATATTCGGAAAATTGATGTCAGGAACAATGTGGAACGCTGGGAATACGATTATGCAGGCCGGGCAGTAAAATCCATATGGATGGACTCCGGCCAGGAGAGAATTACCAGCATTCAATATGATGCGTTAGGCAATAAACGGTTTCATTGGGATGAAGCCGGAAAGAAAACTGAATACCAATACGATAAGGCCGGACGCCTGATTCAAATCACTGCACCGTTTGACCACCGCAGCCAGATTGTGAAATATAACTATGATGGAGCTGGAAATGTAATAGGGGAAAAGAAGGCACAAAAAGATGGGTGGCAGGAGACTCAGTATGTTTATGATGCCAGGAACCGGCTGACTGATACCTACCAGTACCTAAGTCCGGGCAGCTGGATCAGGACCACTTGCCGGTATGATGCGATGAATCAGGTCATTCTAAGGAGAACCGGGGATACCCCAGCCGGCGAAGGGCGGGAGGTAACAAAATATGCCTATGACCGCTTTGGAAATGTCATGGCAATGACAGATTCACGTGGCTGCACGGAATACTTCGAGTATGACAAAGCCGGAAGACTGCAGAAAAAAACGGACAGGAACAAGGACCAGACCATTTATCAGCATGATGCCCTGGAACGCCTGACAAAAGAAACCGTGCAAAAGAGAACTCCTGATGGACTGGTAATGAGCGAGCGGGAGTATTTCTATGGTAAGAACGGTAAGCGGATTAAAGAAGTCAGCCGGGAATCCGTGGGAGGAAAACAAACCGTCTTCCTGGAGACGAAGTACCGTTATAATAATAAAGGCCAGCTGTGCCGCCAGGAGGATCCGGGAAATACAGGGAAGGATTATACTTATGATATATATGGAAACCGCCAGTCCTTTCAACTGACCCGCCAAGGAAATGCAAGCCCGGATGTCAGTCTGTATTATACGTATGATGATTTATACCGTTTAAAGCAGGTAAGAAAAAACAGTGCTGCCGGGGTGATACTGGCAGAGTACGAATATGATGAAAAAGGCGACCGTAAAACCCTCCGCTATCCGCAGTCCGGTATGGAAACCATCTATAAATATAATGATGGCAACAGGGTAATAACACTGGAGAATAAACGGCAGGGAACCATAATTTCTGCATGGGAATACGGCTATGATGTGGATGGGAACATTCTAAGCAAGATTAACAAAGCCGGTTCTGCCCCAGTTACGATTTCCTATTGCTATGATCGGCTGGGCCGTCTGACAGAAGAAGATTATTCCGGCTGGAAGCGGACGCTTTATACCTATGACGCCTATTCCAACCGTATGAAAATGATGGTGGAAGGAAGAACAAAGGATGAGTTGGTCAGTGTTACCAGCTATGAATATGGTTTGAACAACCGATTGGAAAAGGAGACAAAAAAGCAGGGGAAAATAACCGAAACGTATCGGTACCGTTATGATGATAATGGGAATGAAACTTTCCGGATTTGGGAGAAAACAGCGCCAACGCCGGACTATCCGGGAAATGTTAAGTTGTCGGGGAACTATCAGAAGGGGGCTGCGACCGTTTATGAGTGGAGACAATATGATGGATTCAACCAACTGTACCGGATCAATCAGGATGACAAAGAGATCACATATCAGTACCGAGGAGATGGCCTGCGCCATAGTGCTGAGGTGCGGAAACTGACCGAAAGCCAGGGCAAAACGAATTTGTATTGCTGGGATGGAAGCGATATCGTAGCGGAACAGACTGACGGCGAAAAGATTAAAACCTATTTAAGAGGAATCAATTTGATTGCCAGAGAAATAGACCGTGTGATATACTACTATATATTTAATGAACATGGGGATGTAACCCAACTGTGGAGCCAAAGCGGAGTGTGTAAAGCCTCGTATGAGTATGATGCTTTTGGAATTGAGAGAAGCCCAGATAAGGAGGACGAGAATCCGTTCAGGTATTGTGGGGAGTATCTGGATTTAGAGTCGAATACTTATTACTTACGAGCAAGAAGTTATAGGCCAGAAACAGGACGTTTTTCGACGGAAGATAGTGTGCGCGGAATCATGAGAAAACTTCCTAACTACATGAAAGTTCCGGACCCATTGAGTTTAAACCTTTACACATATACCCATAATAATCCTCTTTATTATCAGGATCCGGGTGGACACTTTGTAATAAGTACTACTGTTCTTGTGGCTATTGGATTGGCAGCAGTGGGTGCAGTAGTTGGTGGTTTCGTTGGAAACTACATTGCTAATAAAGTTAACGCAGCAAGCCAAGACCGGTGGAAATATATTGCTGGCGGAGTAGTTGTCGGAGCGGCGGTTGGCGCTACAGTAGGATATTTAGCAGGACCGGCAGTAGCATCTGCCACAGGAGTAGGCGGTATATCAGTTACAAGTTCTGGCATTTCTACAGTAGCTGCGGGAGGTCAACAGGTAGTAGAAAAGACTGTAAATGGCGTGGGTAAAGGGTTTAATACCTTTAGTGATGCAAAAAAAGCCTTAGGCTCCGCAGGGGATGGCAAAGCATGGCATCATATTGTGGAACAAAACCAAATAATTAAATCTGGGTTTAATGCAACCGATATTCATAACACCAAGAATTTAGTATCAATTGAATCTGGATTTTCTGGAAGTATTCATAGTCAAATAAGTGGACATTACTCATCAATTCAACAATATACAAATGGACAAACCGTTAGACAATGGCTTTCAGGGCAAAGCTATCAACAGCAATTTGAGTACGGTTTGCGACAATTAGACAAATATGGAACTATGATATCGATAGATATAGGTTGGATATTTACACCATTTAAGTAAGGAGAATGAATATGAACTCTGATATTCAAAAATTTGCAGATGCCTGTGTTATTAAGGGCAAGTATGAAGAAATTGGTGATAGTAAAAATGGTAATAAACAATATAAAGTAATAAATTCAATTTATTTGCTACTAAAAAAAGAAAAACGCCTAAATGAACTATTGGAGTTACTTAACCACGATGATCCTTATGTTAGATCGTGGGCGGCTGGTTATACATTACAAATATCCCCAGTGAACGCTGAGAAAACTTTAGAAGAACTTTCAAATATTAAAGGAAGGCCTGTGGCATTTAATTCTGAGATGACTTTGCGTGAATGGAGAAAAGGCAATTTAAAGTTTTAAAAGAGACGAGTACAAAGCCTGATTGTTTCGGGTTTTGTACTCGTCATTATTATGGTGTGCCTGGCGGGCGCACGTTTCAACGAGTGAAAATCCCGAATCCGCACGGTAGCCAGCAAAGAAAAAATCAGGTATTATTTTAAGAAAAATTATATTAAAAAATGGAAGCACAATAAGGCCGCCCAATATTGCCGGCTTAAAATTAGGTATGTCGAAATCAGCATTGGACATTCAATGATGAAAGATATTTCATTAACATGTCCGTAATAAGTGCGGAGGAATTTGTTGGAACAAGCTGTCATATAGACATAATAGCCTTTACCTTGGGCACGTTTTTTCATCATGAACTTATAAACTAGATCGTATAATGGAGCTAATTTCTTAAGCGAATCCATGATAAGAAACAAAATTTTTCTAAGCTGTGGTGTTCCTCGTTTGAAGGTACTAACGTTTTGCTACTCATAGTCTCTGATTGATTAGCACCTTGATCAACACCGGTATAGGCTGTCAAAGCACCGTTGTGGATAAAGAGTTATTTCTACTCCAGTCATGTTCATTACCACAAGGTATTTGGGAAGTTTTGTGGCTGTTTGGTTCATAAGGAGGCGAAGTGTTTCTATGTTTTTTGAGGCGATATTAAGTTGATCAACCGTCTGTTGAATTAAAAGCTTTGCTACGTTGTCCTTGGGTAGCATTGAGATAAGTATATTATAACTGATTTTTCAGATTGAAAGTTATTTTTTCTTTTTACACTAGGTTTTATAACGCTCTAAAAAGGAAGAAAGAGGCTGTTTGCATATACAATAATCATGCCAGAATAATGTCGCAAATCTATCCATAATACCTATCGGAGTTAAAGAAATGGTAACAAAGGACAATGCTGATTCCCGCTACGAAAGCGAGGAAAATAACACTTTTCTCGAAAACAAAATGCCGCTGCCCCGGTCAAATTTCACCGGTACAGCAGCATTTTTATGGTAATTGCGTATAAATTTCTCTATCATTTAAAATATCCAATGTAATCTTTCCCGCCATGGTACCATTAGCCTGTGTTTCCCCCTGAATATTAGTTGCAAACACATAGGTTTCCCCTCCGGTCTCCACAAACCCGATGAACCAGCCGTTCACATTTTCTCCATCAACAGTCCCGGTCCCTGTCTTTCCGTACAGGGAAGCACCCTTGAAGGATGAAAGGAATATGGATTCTTTAACTGCTTTTATATTTTCCTGACGGAAAGGAAGCTTATCCTGGCAGAAACGGGCCAATAGCTTTACCTGTTCCACCGGTGAAATTTTTAAAGAAGATTCCAGCCAGTAACGCCCCAGGCCACCGGATAAGTCCCTGTTGCCATAGCCTATGTCATCCAGGCATTGTTTTAATCTGGAAAGCCCGGTCTTTTCGTCCAGGGCAGTAAAATACCAGTTGACCGAATGCTCCATGGCAGAGTCAAGAGTCTGGTCGTGATTCCAGGCTTTAAAAGGATAGCTGGTCCCATCCCAGGAACGCAGTGAGGCTTCCGGTGTTATGGATCCATGTTCCAGGGCAGCTAAAGCACTGTAGATCTTATAAGTAGAATTTGGAGATACCTTTCTTGTTCCACCTTCCCGGTTATAGATGCAGTATTGACCTGAATTCAGCTCATACAGAACAAAGCTGCCTTTGTATCCGCAGAAATAAGAGGTTAAATCCAGCTCTGTTACATTTTCCGCAGCAAAAACATATTGGGAACCGGTGTAGGCATCTGCAGACAGCACCGGAGTACAGCCCAGCACCACGACTGTGATTATGGTGAAAAGAATCCTGCTTTTCACCTGATGCCATCTGGATTCTCTGCGGTAACAGGCAATGTTTAAGATGCGCTTTTTAATTTCCTTTTTTGAACCGCCGATTCTGGCAGCGGAATAGGAAAAGAGAGATATCTTTTCTGCAAAATTTATCAGCGTGCTTCCATAATCTAAGTAGCTGTCCGGATCCAGCAGGGATAAGACCGATGAATCGCAGGCGATCTCCCGGTCGCTTCGCATTTCGCTAAAGGCAAACCAGACAAGGGGATGGAACCAGTAAATGATCTGTGCCAGGGCCATAAGCCTGTTTACCAGAAGATCCTTGTGCTTGCAGTGTAAAAGCTCATGGAGAAGGATATAACGGATCTCTTTTTTAGAAAGCCCGGAAAGCATATGGATGGGAACAATGATGCAGGGTTTCCATAATCCGGCCGCAATAGGGGAGGATATATAAGCGCTGCTGTAGACCGGAATTTCTTTTTTTATACCCGATTCTTCCCTGCATGCTGCAAACAGGTCCCGTACCTCTTTGTTCTGAAGAGGAAGAGAGGACTTTTTCAGCTGCCTGATTTTCTGACAAGAGTAAATGTTAAAGCCGGCCATGAATACCATGCCGGCTATCCAGATTCCGGTTAAGGTAGAGGGAAGGGCCGGAGGCGCAGCACGGCTTACGGAAACAGAAAAGTCCTGAAGGAAATATTCGGTGGCTGCTGCGGTTTGATAGGCAGCTCCCATGGTTCCGGCATTCCCGGGGGAAAAAGAGCTGCCTAAAAACTGCAGCAGCTTAACCGCACATCCGGGAAACAGAACAGAACAGGGCAGAAACGGGACGGCCAGCACAAACAGAAACAAAAACCACAGATGGTACCGGATTCTAGGAGTCAATTGATGTTTGAATGCTTTCCTGGCCAGCAGGATAGCTGTCAGAAGAACGGCCAGGACGATGCTGTTAAGACAGAGGCGTATCAAAAATGAACCGGGCATGATCAGTTTTCCTCCTCTTGGCCATTGAGAAGAAGCTTTCTCAACTCTGCCAAGTCTTCCCTTGATACATGGTCACTGTTTATATAATTTGTCACCATGCCGGAGATCTTCCCGTTGTAAAAGCGGTTTAAAAAATGATCATTTTCTTTCTTTAAATATTCTTTTTTCTCTACAAGCGGGGTATAGACGAAAACGCGGCCTTCCTTCCGGTAGGTAACGGCACCCTTTTGGACCAGCCTTTTTAAAAGGGTGTGGATGGTCTTTGGGTTCCAGCTGGTGGTTTTCGTCAGTTTTTCCGTCACGTCGTTGGTACTGATGGGGGCATCATTCCATAACACCTTCATTACCTCATATTCTGCTTCGGATATTTGCGGCAGATGGTTCATATGCGGTCTCCTGTTCTTACAAATGTAATATAAACATTATAAGAGCAGGGAGACGGTATGTCAATGGGAGGAAGGAGAATATAAACTGATTTTAAACATGCAACCGTCAGATATTGCATTTACATAACATCTGTTTTTCCGTAAAATGAATTTATAAACAAACACGGGAGGTTAAAGGGATGAGATTAAAGAGATTAAGCGGCATTCTGATGGCAGGGCTTATGACGGCAGGAACACTGGCCGGATGCTCAGGGGGCAAGACAGATGCCACAACAGCGGCAGCAGGGGGACAGACCACTGCCCAGGCAGGAACGGAGCAAACCCAGGCAGCAAGCGGGGAGAAGACCGTTATTAAGGTTTGGTCCAAAGACCGGCATGACGCCACTTATGTTCAGAAAAAGGTTGATGATTATAATGCCAACAACACGGATAACATTCAGGTGGATTACCAGCTTTATACGGATAATTACGTGCAGGCTATTGATATGGCGGTGCAGAGCGGGGAACTTCCTGACATTTTGGTACAGCAGGAGCAGATGTTTGATAAATATGTGAACGAAGGGCAGTGGGCAAATCTATATGATTTCATGGACTCTGATATGAAAGAATATTTTAAGTCCGTGGTTTATCCCGGTTACAATGAAATGGATGGGAAGCTGTATTTCATTCCAACCAGCGGAACCACCTGCCGTCTTTTCTATAACAAAGAGATCTTTGAACGTGTAGGAATTACGGAACCGCCAAAGACTCTGGAAGAGGTGGTGGAGTACGCTAAAACAATCAATTCCCAATTGTCCAAAGAAGGAATTTATGGATTTGCGGAAAACATGAAAAGCGCCAGCTCCGGCCTGCAGCGTTCTATGTGCATCGGCCTGGAGAGAGAGACCGGACTGGTTCGGGGATATGATTTTGCAAAGGGAGAATATGATTTTACCCAGTGGGCGGATACTTTAAAGCTTTGGAAAGAACTGCTTTCTGACGAATGTGCCTTCCCTGGCTGCGAATCTCTGGATATTGACCCATTAAGAACCCAGTTTGCCGCCGGAAAGATCGGCATGTATATGTCCTACAGCCATGCAGAGCCGGGAGTATACCAGAATCAGTTCCCCATGGATTCCTCCAAATGGGACTGTGTTCCCATTCCTACCGTGGGGGGAAAGACCGAAGGAAAGCAGTATTTTACCGGTACCGGAAGCTATGTTTTAAATGCCAAGAGCCCTAACGTGGAAAAGGCATTTAAGGTTTATAAGGATATTTTTGCTAATGAGGAATATTTAATCGGATATTACGAAGGCGGATTTGGCGTGAGCATCCTTCCAAGCGTTATCGGAAAGGCAAAGCCAAGCGAGGATTTCCAGAATAAAAAGTGGCTGCTCATCAGTGACATTGATGCACTCCTTCCAAAGCCTCCTCACAGTGCTTTTGCATCGGGTATGGTAGTGGAAGGTGAGGATATGTATAAAACCTGCGAATCCATTTATTACGGAGATGCGGATATTGAATCCACCTTAAAGGATTTAACGGACCGTTACAATAAAGCGTATCAGGAAGCAGTGAAAAACGGAAGCGGTCATGAAGTAAAGATTGACAACTATGATCCAATGAATCCAACCTTACAGTAACATCTGAAAGAGGGGCGCAAAATCAGCGAGGCCCCTCTTTCTTTGAAAAGAAAGGAGTATGCAGATGAAAGACTGGAATAGCAGAAGTGTCCTGCCAAGCAGCAAAACTGTGAAAAAAAACCTGCAGGCCTATTCGTTTATGCTGCCCAACCTGATTTTGTTCAGCGTCTGTTCCCTCTACCCGGTGGTGTGGACCTTGAAATATGTGTTTTACCAGTATGGGGGATATGGAACAGGAGTACCGAGATTCGTCGGCCTTGGGAATCTGGCCCGGGTATTCCGGGATAAGGTTTATTGGGAAAGTGTGGTCCATACCTTTACCTATGGTTTTGGGAAGGTGATTTTTATCATACCTCTTGCCTTTTTCCTGGCGTTTCTTTTAAATCAGCAAAAGCGGGGGAATGGGGCCGCCCAGAGCATTATATTTTTACCTACCATTATGAGCTCTGCGGTCATGGGTCTGGTGTTTTATCTGTTATTCAATGCCTACAATGGGGAGGTCAACCAGTATCTGATGGCGGCCGGTCTCATACAAAGGCCCATAAACTGGCTGGGAAAAGACCATGCCATGAAAACCCTGATCATGACGGCGGTCTGGGGCGGCGTGGGCAATTACATGGTGTATTTTATAGCAGGAATCCAGCAGGTATCCGGGGAGGCCATAGAGAGCGCCAGGATCGACGGAGCCGGAAAGCTCCAGACCATCTGGTACATCATCATACCCATGCTTGGGCCCATATTAAAGATTATACTTATGCTTGCCATCACCTCAGCTTTTCACGACATCACCAATGTGATGGTATTGACCGAGGGAGGGCCTAACAATGCCACCATGGTAATGTCCTTATACGGGTACCGTTATTTCTTCCCAATATCTGCGGCAGAGGCCACGGTGCCCCAATACGGCTACGGTGCCGCAGTCAGCGTCATATCCGCAGTGATCGCAGGTATCGTAACGGTTGGTTATCTGAAAATATCTAAAAAACTGGATGACATTTATTAAGGAGGCGGCAGCATGAAAAACCGGAATGAGAAACACATATCAAAAGCAGCCTGGCTTCCTATGATCGGTAAATGGGTATTTTTAGGAATTATGATTCTGTTCACCCTTTATCCGGTCATTTATACGGTGCTGGGGTCTTTGAAAACCAATGCAGAGCTGACTCAGGGAGGCGGTTTTTTCCCCCAGGAATGGCATTTTGAGAATTACTACCAGGCCTTTGTTCAGGCAGACTTTACAAAATATACATTTAACAGCATCCTGGTCAGCGTTTCTGTTACCCTTCTGGCTGTGGTTACCTGTTCTTTGGCCGGTTTTATTCTGGCCAGAAGAGAGTTTGCAGGAAAAAAGGTGCTTATGGCCCTTTACTTATCCATGATGTTCGTATCCTTAGGGTCTGTTACCTTATATCCGATCTATGAATTACTGAGGGCATTAAAGTTAAATAAGTCCATCTTTGCCCTGATAGTGGCTCTTACGGGAGGGCAGGCTACCAATGTTTTTCTGGTCATGGGCTTTACCAAGGGAATCCCAAGAGAGCTGGATGAAGCGGCCATTATTGACGGCTGCAGCTTATACGGGGTTTATTCCCGGGTCATTCTGCCTTTAAGCAAGCCTATCCTGGCGGTAGTCGCCCTGTTTTCCTTCCGGAATGCCTGGAATGATTATATCACCAGCCTGATCATGACGATTTCCATGCCAAGGCTCCAGACTCTTACCGTGGCGGTTGTCCAGCTGAAATATTCTGTCAATGCAGCAGCTGAGTGGCACATCATGCTGGCGGGAGCTTCCATTGCCATCATCCCCATTCTGATCGTCTATTTATTTGCCAACCGGCAGTTTATTGCAGGCCTTACGGCAGGTGCGGTAAAAGGGTAGGCGTGTTTGAAAAATCATTGGCCCAATCTGCACGCCCCACTTTGCGGTATATTTGCCCCAGATTCAGTTGGCGTAGCCCACTACGCCGCCTTCATCTGGAACAAATCTCCCACAAAGAGGAACCCACAGCTTGGAACAAGCATTTTTCAAACACGCCCTGGGAAAAAGGGCGGATCCTGTGATATACTGGTAAAAAGCAGACGAGCAGGAAAACGGGAGGAAAGCATGAAGAAATTTATAAATAATTTAAGGTTCCGCAGCAAAATCATCTGGCTGTTTGGAATCATGTTTTTCTTTACTACCGCCATCAGCGGATTATCCTATTACAGGTACGCTTCCAATGATATTGAAGAGAATTTTAAAGTGGGAGCAGAAGATGTTCTGGCCCAGATCGTGGACACTTTAGGCATGCGGCTGGGGGTTATCAACCAAAGGGCCAAGGGGATGCTGGCCAATTATACCTTTATGGTGACTCTTTCCGATTATCTCAATAATCCCAATGACATCAACCTGGTAAAAGCTCTTGGAACCATTCCGGATTTTATGAGAGACTTTGAGACAGGAGAGGGGCTGATCCACTCCACCTATATTTACACGGATAAAGGGAGCTTTGATAATTTTGTCCGCATGAGAAACTGGGGGTTTGATTTTAAGGAGTCCATTTTTTACAAAAGCTATAAAGAAAGCGGAGGCGGGGCAATCCGCTGGTTCCCGGTATGGAAGGATGAGATTTTCCAGGATAATGACCTGGTCATCCCCTGTGTATGGCAGTTCAGCGTTCAGGGCTATGTGGGAATGGAATATCTGGTGATCCAGATAAAGAAAACAGAGCTGGAACGCCTTTTGGAAGGAAAATACGAATTTTTCGATAAGATACTCATCCTGGATGGGGCAGGAAACGTAATGACAGGTTCTTCTGACATGGACCCTGGGGAACTGATGAAGCTGTCAGAGGCCAGGAAAGAGGGGAGCAATGTCATTACCAGCGACTATCAGTACGAGGGAGATTCCTATCTGGTCACCTATGAACGCTTAAAGGAAAACGGCTGGCAGATCTATGGTCTGAAATCAAGGCAGAGCTTATTGGGAAGCTTAAACATTTTAAGAAACATGATTTTTGAGATCATGGGGGTCGTATTCTTAATAGGTGTAGTGGTCATCCTGCTGTTGTCCCACCAGATGACGGATTCTTTAAGACGGTTGGAAAAGCGCATGAGCTGTGTGGAAAAAGGAGACTTAGGAGTCCGCTTTTTCTATCCCTACAAGGATGAGGTGGGCAGCCTGGCAAAGTCCTTTAACTACATGATCGGAGAGATCCAGAGCCTGGTCCGGAAACAGGAGGAGACCATTGAGGAACTGAAACGGGAACGGGATTATGTGGCTGAAGTTCAGAAGCAGAAGCGGAAAGCTGAATTAAAGGCTCTGCAGGCTCAGATCAATCCTCATTTTCTCTACAATACCTTAAATGCCATCACCTGGCAGGCCGCTGACCAGGGGGCGGAAGAAATCAGCATCCTTTCCAATTCTCTGGGGAAGTTTTTCAGGATCGGATTGAGCAAGGGGGCAGAGGTGATATCCCTTCGGGAAGAGCTGGAACATGTGACAAGCTATTTAGAAATCCAGAGCATCCGGTATCATTCCCGTTTAAGCTATGAGATCCATGTGGATGACAAATGTCTGGACTTCCGGATGATCAAGCTGCTTCTGCAGCCTCTGGCTGAAAACTCCATTTATCACGGAATCAAGGAGAAACAGGGAGCCGGTATCATAAAAATCTCTGTCAGCGAAGAGGGGACCGGCGAGGAAACGATCACAGAGCTTGAAGTTTGGGACAATGGGGCAGGAATTCCGGAAGAAACGCTTGCTTTCATCAATGAAACCTTAAAAAAGGGCGGAACGGACTGTGAAGCAGGCTATGGCATCTATAATGTCAATGAAAGAATCCGGCTGTTTTATGGAAAAGAATATGGACTGCATTATGAAAGCAGCTTCGGCCATTGGACAAAAGCGGTACTTAGGATTCCGGCAATGCCAGGGGAGGTGGAGTGATGTATCGCATATTGATCGTAGATGATGAAGACTATGTAAGAGATTTACTGGTGAGAAACATCCAGAATTCCGCTTTGGAAGTGGATGTGGTAGCGGCGGCAGGCGACGGAGAGGAAGGGCTGAGAGAAGCTCTGTTAAAGAAGCCGGATATTGTCATTACGGACATTGCCATGCCCTTTATGAATGGACTGGAATTGATCCGCAGGATTCAGGAAGCCGGGCTTTACAGTAAAAATGTGGTCATAAGCGGCTACGATGAATTTGACTATGCAAAACAGGCTATTTCACTTGGGGTCAAGGATTATCTGTTAAAACCTTTTCTACCCAGGGAAATGATTGAAGTATTAACAAAGGTAATACAGGAACTGGACAGCCAGAAGGTGCTGCAGCAAAATATGAGCCTGTTAAAGGAACAGGCAATGAGCCGGGCCGGCCTTGCCAGGGAAAAGGCGCTGAAGGCACTCCTTAAGGGAAAGGAGTGGGGGGAAGAGCCGGACCTTATACTGGAAGGAAGGTTTTATGCGGCAGGAGTGATCCGCATGGAAGGCGGAGCATGGGATTTCGGCAAGCAGGAGCATGTGGAGGAGTTTCTCATGCTCATACGGAATGGTTATCTTTCTGCCGGAATAAGCCTGTATGCAGTCAGCTTTGACGGGATCCAGCTGGCAGCCATCTGGTGCGGTGACGGGGAACATGAGGAACATTTCCTTAAAAAGATCAGGGCAAGCTTAGATAAAATCAGCGCAAGCCTGGAGAAGTATTACCATATCCAGATGAACGGCGCTCTTGGCCGCGCTTACCGGAGTCAGGCAGAGCTGGTGGATTCTTACCGGGAGGCCATGGCCGTGTGGCGTGGGAACTTAGACACAGAAAAGAAATTCCTGTTTTATGGAGAGGAAACCAGCAGGAAGGAGGAAACCAGCAGCAGCCAGATCCGGGAGTGGAAAAACCAGATCCGGCTTTCCGTGCGTGCCGGACAGGAGGCTGAGGCACTTACAGGGCTTTCCGGTCTGATGAAGTGTTATGCCTCCCTGTCCAACAGGAAGAACGACTATGTGGGCGTATCTGTGGGGGAACTGGTTTACGCCATTCAAAATGATATGGAGCAGGATGGATATGACCGGGCGGATACGGAGCCCCTGTCCTTTATGCAGGACCGGATCACTTACGGAAGTCTGATGGATATGAACCATATGCTGGCTTCCTATATTGAACAGTGCTGCCGGGTGGTACAGGAGAATTCTGAGGAAACCAAGGCGGATGCAGTGGTGAAGCAAATGAAGCAGATCATTGATAATGATCTGCACAAAACAGAGCTGGACTTGGAGGCAGTGGCTGCAAAGGTGCACTTCAGCCCCAGCTATGTCAGGCAGATTTTCAAGCAGTACACGGGGGAGTGCTTTGGAGAATATTTGATCCGAAAGCGCATGGAACGGGCCGGCCGGCTGCTGCAGAAAACAAGCATGAAAATCCAGGAGGTGGCAGACCAGTGCGGGTATGAAAACCAGAGGTATTTTGCCAGCAGCTTTAAGAAATTTTACGGCTGCACTCCAACGGAATTTAAAAAAGCGGTGGAAGAAGAGCATTTATATTAGGAGGGCTAAGAAAGATGATTCAATTTACGGAACAGGAGATCCGGCATTTAAGGGATAAATTCCAAAAGCAGCGGTCAGCTGTTAATCGTATCAAGGAAGATGTGAAAGAAATAATGGCGGAGCCGGTTCTGGTTCCCAAAACAGGGATTGCCAACTGGTCCCTTTATTATTACTGCCCGGATTGTTCTGTGAGGCTGACCTTTGACCGGAACGATCCGCATCATCATGGCTGTCCCTCCTGCGGGCGGGTGTATTCCGGTGAACCATATGACAGTACCTGGTGGGGGATCATTAACAGCAGGAATTATACGGCGGCATTTCAGATGGGGCTGATCCATCTGATCACAGAGGAAACTGCTTATGCAAGAAAGGCCGTGGATATCATGATGGAATATTCCGGTTATTATAAGGATTACCAGGTACACGGAAATATTCCTTACAACGGGCCTGGAAAGTCCGGCGCCCAGACCCTTGATGAAGCCAATTTCCTCAGAAGCTTTGCCATGAGCTATGATCTGCTGTCTGATTTCATGACAAAAGAGGAGAAAGCGTTTATTGGAAAGGAAATGCTCATCCCTGGGGCGGAATTTCTCATGGAACACCGGCATAACCAGCTGCACAATCATGAGGTGATCATCAATTCCGCCATTGCGGTCATTGGCCTGATCTTTGGAATTGACCGGTATGTCCGGTTTGCGGTCTATGAACCTTATGGGATCCTGTATCAGCTGGAAAAGGGAATGCTTGCCGATCACATGTGGTTTGAAGGAGCGTTCGGATATCATTTTTACGCCCTTACCAGCTTTTTTGCCTATGAAAAATTTGCCCTTCATACGCCTCACAGTCACATCAGTCATCCCAATTACAAGGCAATGATGGAGCTTCTGGTGTCCTATGTGGAACCGGGATTCCGTATTCCTATGCTCAATGATACCAATTACGGACATACGTCCTCAAGTCTGTATTTATATGAATTTGCCTACCGGGAGCTGGGAGGAGAGAAGCTTCTTTTTGTATTGAACCGGCTTTATGAAGAAGAAAAGAGAGATAGTCTGGAAGCATTTATCTATGGGGCCCGCGAGCTGCCCGGGTGCACTGTTGAGCCAGGGAATTATCATGTGGAAGAAGGCCGGTCAGGGAGCACGGTTTTAAGGGGGGAGGACGGCAGATATCTGCTGTTTAAGCATGACCGCTACGGCGGGGAGCACGACCACTACGACCGGCTGGATATCAGCTACTTAGCCTGTGGAAAAAGAATTTCCCCTGATCTTGGAACCACCGGATACGGTGCGGTCATGCATTATGATTATTATAAAAATACAGGTTCCCATAATACGGTAAACATCGGTGAAGAGAATCAGGCTCCTGTGAATGCAAGGCTTACCCGTTATGAAGAAACGGATGGGATCGTATATGTGGAGGCGGAAGCGGACTGGACCGTTCCGTATGAAATGCCTGACAGCTTTACCATTGTGCAGTGGAAGGAAGAACATTACCGCCCTGTAAAAATGGTAAGAAAGATTGTATGGGCGGAGAATTATTTCGGGGAAGTATTCCGGGTTGAGGGAGCAGATAGAAATCTCCCGGTGGACTGGGTCATGCATTTTTCAGGAACACGGATCAAACAGCCTGAAGGAGTCCGGATAGAAACCTTTTCAGACAGGAAGCCATACAGTTACTTCCATCACATGAAAAAGACTGTTCCGGCAGAAGAACAACTCAGCGTTGTCCACGAGTACGACGATGAGGGCATCCATACCCGGGTATTTTCCTGGGGGCAGGGGAAGGAACTGTATGCCGGAATGGGTCCGGATAATCCTTCTGTATCTGATATCAACTACCAGATCGAACGTGCCTATGGCCCTGAGGTTGTATTTGCTCATGTGATCACCAGCAGCAATGGGCCTTGTCCGGTCAGGAATGTGACATTTGCTCCAGATGGGGATCCCATGACCATTGTGGTGGAAGGAGAAAGAGACGGAAGCAAGTGGAGCCGGTGCCATAAAATGTAAAACATAGGAAAAGGGCTGCCTGTCATTTGACAGGACAGCCCTTTTTAGGACTAAGCGGCCGACTGCTCTTCTTCTGCAGCGGCGTTGGCATTTTTGCCTTTGCCAAGAACACAGGTATAGACGAAAGCTCCGAAGCAGGCTGCTGCAAACAGAATTCCGACCGGATAAGCAATGCCGGTGGAAAGCTGGAACCCTTCTTTTGCAATCAGGATGTAAGTGCAGGAAACAGCTGACATAAAGGTTGCCGGAAGCGCTGTGATCCAGTAAAAACGTTTCCTGCGGTATAAGTACACGCTTGCAGACCACAGTGCGATCATGGCAAGGGTCTGGTTGCTCCAGGAGAAATACCTCCATACGATCTGTACGTCAAACTGAGTCAGTACGGAGCCGATTGCCAGAAGGGGTACCGTGAGGAGCAGCCGGTTTTTCACCGGCTTCTGGTCCATTTGGAACCAGTCGGCCAGTGTGAGTCTGGCGCTTCTGTAAGCGGTATCTGCAGACGATATGGGACAGGCAATTACACCGATCATAGCGATGACAGCACCCACAGGTCCTAAAAGTTTAAAGCAGATTTCATAAACCACGCTGGATTGTCCATTGCCAAGAGCGGTCAAAAGACCGCCGGTGCCGTCGTAGAAAGCAACACCTGCAGCAGCCCAGATCAGGGCAATTACGCCTTCAGCCACCATTGCCCCGTAAAACACCTTACGGCCGTCCTGTTCATTGGTAAGACAGCGGGCCATAAGCGGAGACTGGGTTGCGTGGAAGCCGGATATGGCGCCGCATGCGACGGATATGAACATGGTAGGCCATATAGGAGTATTTGACGGATGAAGGTTTGATAAGGTGATCTCAGGAATATGGTAGCCTTTTAAGAGTATAGCTCCTCCTACCCCAAGGGCCATAACAATCAGACAGACCCCGAAAAACGGGTAAATCTTACCAATGACCTTGTCAATGGGGACAAAAGTTGCTATGAAATAATATATCAATACGACTGCAAGCCAGAAACGGGCATCAAGCACTTCCGGAGTCAGCATTGCAAGAAGATTTGCAGGGCCGGTAGAGAAGCTGACCCCCACCAGCACCAGCAGGATCACGGAAAATACACGCATGACCTGCTTCATGGTATTGCCTAAATAGGTGCCTGTAAGCTCGGAAACACTGGCGCCTTTATGGCGCATGGACATCATGCCGACCATATAATCGTGGACGCCTCCGCCTAAAAGAGTACCTAAGGTGATCCAGAGGAACACGCTGGGTCCCCAGCAGGCCCCGGCCAGAGCCCCGAAAATTGGCCCCAGACCTGCAATGTTTAAAAGCTGGATCAGAAAAATCCTTGGCGTTCCCATGGGTACATAGTCACTCCCGTCTGTCATGGTCAGAGCGGGAGTTTTTCTGTCATCTGGTCCAAATACCTTTTCGGCAACCTTGCTGTAGGTTAAGAAACCGATGATCAGCAGTGCCAGACATAGAAAGAAACTTATCATATTCATACCTCCTGTAAAATATTATGAAAACCATTCATATTTAAAATTGTACTATAATATGCACAAAAATAAATGATATTTGCATGAACGTAAGTGCTAAATGCACAAACAGCAGAATGATAATCATAAACAGGATGAATTGGCTTAAATTCCGATGAGCTGCCTTAGATGTTTGACTTTTTCCCTCCCAACAGGAAGGATGTTTTGTTCAAACCCCTGCATCTTGACGGCCATGCTGTTGCTGGCCCAGGGAAACATTTCTGCGATGTAGTTCAAATTCACCAAAAAGCTTTTATGGATGCGGCAGAAGCCATAAGGAGCCAGACGCTTTTCGTATTCCCCCAGAAGCTGGTTTTCCGTATAATCCTTTGAGACGGTATGTATGATGCAGCTTCTTAAGCAGGTTTCTATATATACGATCTGGCTGATGTCCAGCAGGATGATGGTCCGGTTCACACAGATGGGCATCTTATTAGAGGAAAAGGGCAAAAGCGCATTGTCTGCCTGGGTGCATTCTGCCTGCAGCCTGTTTAAATCCCTGCTGCATTTTTCAAGGACCCGGCGCACTCTTTCAGGGTCAAAAGGCTTTAAGATATAGTTATCCACACCCAGTTCAAATGCCTTTACCGCATATTGGGAATAAGCGGTTGCAAAAATGATCTGGGCTTCCGGCAGCATTCGCTTTACAGCCGAGGCCAGGGTAGTTCCTTCCATATCGTTTAAATTGATGTCCAGGAACAAAACATCAAAAGAATGATCTTCAAGAAGCTCTAAGGCGGCAGCGCCGCTGTCGGCTTCTTGAATCTGGCTTTCCGGAAAAACAGATAAAATCTGGTGAATCAGTTCATTTCGGGCGGGGCGTTCGTCATCAATCACTGCAATTTTCATAATAATCTCTCCGTAAAATTATTTTTTAAGTGAGCAGTTGCGGCAAGTTCTTCTCCAAATCTGAATTCGGTATCAGCCGATGGGATCAGGAAAAAAACTTTGGAACCATTGGCAGAGCTTTGAATATAAAGTCCGTGATCCGGCCCGTATATGCTCTTTAACCGTTTGTGTACGTTCTCCAGACCCACACCGCCATAGCTTTCTCCCGCATACAGCCGGTCAAGGACTTCCTGGGGAAACCCAGTTCCATTATCAGAAACAGCTATTTCGATCTTATCTTCTGTGGTATGGGCATGAATGGAAACCAGGCGGTTTCCTGTCTGGTCAGCGCCGTACCGCACGGCATTTTCCACCAGAGGCTGGAGAATGAAGGCAGGGACCATGCAGTTTAAGTCTTCTTCTACGTGGATTTCTACTTGAAGCTTTTCTTCAAATCTCGCTTTTTCAAGATCCAGGTAACTGGAGATGTGGTAAAGCTCTGTATGAAGGTTCAGCATGTACTGGTCATTTTCCAGAGTCTGCCTGTAGTAGGAAGAAAGGGAGAGTAAAAGTTCTCTGGCCCTGTCCGGATTCTCTCTGCTGACGTAGGAGATGGTATTGAGGGCATTATATAGAAAGTGAGGGTTCACCTGAGATTGCAGGGCTTTAAACTCTGCTTTGCGCCGCAGTTTTTTCTGGTATTCCAGATAAGAAAGCTCCAGCTGGGTAGAGAAAAGCCGGGCCAGCTCGGAAGTAAAATTTAGGTTTGATTGGGAATTGTGCCAGTGTTTTTTTATCACCATGGTCAGGCTGCCGATGGGTTGGTCCATCTCAATCATAGGGGCAGCTACGATCATGTGGTTTTTTAAAATAGGATAAAAAGGATCATCCTTTTTTGCATAATCAAAAATGGTAGGTTTCTGATCGTGAAGAGATGCCAGAATAGGGGCAAGGATGGAATCCCCTTTTAAGGCGCACAGACCTGCATCAGATTTCATGGCCAGAATCTTCCGGGTATCTGTGATCAGTACGGCGGCACAGGAAGTGGAACGATAAATGATTTCCGCAGCAGCATCCATATCTGCGGCACTGTATAAGCCTTTACGCAGATGGGGCAGGCTCTGCTCCACGATCCCAAGGGCTAGACGCATTTTTTCGGCAAATTGGCTGTCTTCTTCCATGAATACCATGTTAAAGGTTCCTAAAAAGATGATCATGCCCAGAGCATTCATGATGATCATGGGAAATGCGATCACCTCCACCAGCTGCAGGGCGGCTAAAAACGGCCTGGAAATTAAAAGAATGATTCCCATTTGTCCGGTTTCCACAAGTGCGGTGATCAGAAAGATGCCGGTGCTGCTTATCTTTCCCATCTTAAAACGGCGGGAAAATACGGATCCTACAAAGCCTTCCATAAGGGTGGACAATGCACAGGAAAGGGCAGTAAAGCCGCCGATATCAAAGAGATAACGGTGAAGTCCTCCGATCAGGGCAGCACCCATACCGACCCAGGGACCGCCTAAAAGGCCTGCGGCCAGCACACCGATCACACGGGTGTTGACGATGGCGCCCTGCTCACGTACACCCGTATAGGTGGAAATGATGCTGACCAGACCGAATATGACCGAAAGAGCCGCCATGCACCCTGGAGAATTATTATCGTATAAAAGCATGCCGCGCACGATGGGTATTTTTGTCAGCAATGTGGCGATGAGCACCAGCAGACCGATATTTAACAGAAGACTGAAGAACATGGTATCAGGCATGGGAATCCCTCCTTTTAAACATAAGGTATTAATAAAATTATATCAGATAATGAATAAAAATGAAGCATTACTTTCATCTTTCAAAAAGGCATAAATCTTTAATCTGGATGAAAAAAGCTTGTACCGTCTTTCAGCCGGCCGGTCAGGGTCAGACTGGTGTTTTGTGAAGGATAAAAGCATTGAAAATAAAAAGGAACCGGATTTTTATTTCCTGCATATGTTAGGATATGGAAACATTTGAAAGATACGTGGAGGCAGAAAGAATGTCAGAAAATATTTATTTAACAGATTTAAAAAGAGGCCAGAAAGCGGTCATCGCAAAGCTGGCCGCTTATGATGATATGAGAAGGCGCTTGCAGGATATCGGACTTATTGAGGGCACCATTGTGGAATGCCTTGGAAAAAGCCCTTTAGGAGATCCTACGGCATTTTTAATACGCGGTGCGGTGATCGCCCTTAGGAGCGAGGACTCAGGCCGTGTTCTGGTTCAGTCAAAGGCAGAGGAAAAAGCAAAACATCACTGCGGCGGAGAGATGGTGGCTGCTGCGGTTTCCTTGGAGGAGCAGGTATGGGATTAAGCAGGGACTCAATGGGAATAAAATCTGTGGACTGCGGTCTGGAAATCAAAAAGCGGAAGGAAGAGGATAAGGTCATTGCGCTGGCCGGAAATCCTAATGTGGGCAAGAGTACGGTATTTAACCAGCTTACCGGGCTGAACCAGCATACCGGAAATTGGCCGGGGAAAACCGTAGCCAATGCCCAGGGCTGGTGTACGGACAACAGTCAGGGATACGTGATGGTGGATATTCCGGGCTGCTATTCCCTGATGGCCCATTCCACGGAAGAAGAGGTTGCCAGAGATTTTATCTGCTTTGAAAACCCGGATGCAGTAGTGGTGGTCTGTGACGCCACGTGTCTGGAAAGAAACTTAAATCTGGTGCTGCAGATCATGGAGGCAGCACCAAAGGCAGTGGTTTGTGTAAACCTTATGGATGAGGCCAAAAAGAAAAAGATTTATATACGCCTTGACATACTGGAACAGCGCCTTGGTGTCCCTGTTGTGGGAACGGCAGCCAGGAGCAACAAGGGACTGGATCAGATTTACACCGGCTTAAAGCGCTGCCTGGAACAAAAAGAAGAAGGGGAACAGACTGGGCCAGAGGAAAGACCTGTTCTCATCCGTTACCCCCAATATATTGAAGAGGCCATTGCCAGGCTTCTCCCGTCGGTGGAACATGCGGCTGAGGGAGAGACAGAGGTCCGGTGGCTGTGTGCCAGACTGCTGGACGCCAACGGAAATTTAATGGAGGCCGTAAGGAAATACAGAAAGCCTGTGGCTGAATCGGAAGAAGTGGCTGCCTGCCTGGCCGAAATCCGGGAGGAATGGAAGGACGCCGGGATCTCCCAGGAAAAGGTAAGCGATGACATGGCTGCTGTTTTCATAAAAAAGGCGGAATCTTTATGCGAAGGTGTGGTGGAATATGAAAACCAGACCTATGACAGGAAGGACCGGAAGCTGGATCAGCTTTTTACCAGTAAGGCCACGGGTTTTCCCATCATGTTCCTGATTTTGCTTGGAACCTTCTGGCTCACCATAACGGGAGCCAATTATCCTTCGGAAATGCTGAGCAACGTGCTGTTTAAAGTGGAGGCGTGGATGAGCGGCCTGGCCGATGCTGCCGGGGTGCCGGCCATTATATCAGATCTGCTGATCCATGGTGTTTACCGGGTCCTGGCCTGGGTGGTATCAGTTATGCTTCCTCCTATGGCGATCTTTTTCCCTCTGTTCACGCTTTTAGAGGATTTTGGATACCTTCCCAGAGTGGCATTTAACTTGGACCGCTGCTTTAAGCGGTGTTCAGCCTGCGGAAAGCAGGCGCTTACCATGTGACAGAAGAAATCTATGCTTTTTTTATTTTACAATAATTGACTTGACACTTTTTCAAGGAAATGGTATAGTTACACCTATAAACTGTAACTAAAAATAGTACAGAATAGTTGCAGAAAAATGCAAAAAGCCGGTAAGATATGGCGCAAGCTTAAAAGGAGGTACAGTATTTGGGATTTTCAATTGATGTGAGTATTCCTGTTTTGACCGTGTTTCTTCAGGGGGTAATCAGCTTCTTTTCTCCTTGTGTGCTCCCCCTCATCCCCCTTTACATAGGGTATTTGTCAGGAGGAACGGGAGTCCGGGGGGAAGACGGGCGGATTTATTATAAACGCAGCAAGGTCATGCTTCATACCGTTTGCTTTGTTGTTGGAGTCAGCTTTGCATTCTTTCTGCTGGGGCTGGGATTTTCTGCTCTTGGCAGTTTTTTTAAATCAAACCAGCTTCTCTTTGCAAGAGTGGGGGGAATCCTGGTGGTTTTGTTTGGTTTATACCAGCTGGGCACTTTTGGCACTTCTTCGGTTCTGGGAAGAGAGCGCAGGCTGCCATTTTCTCTTAATACACTGGCCATGTCTCCCTTAACTGCACTGATTATGGGATTTACCTTCAGCTTTGCCTGGACGCCCTGTGTGGGACCGGCCCTTGCCAGCGTGCTTCTTATGGCCGCCTCGGCCTCTACAAAGGCCATGGGCTTTGTCCTGATTGGTGTGTACACACTGGGCTTTGTCCTTCCTTTCCTGGCAGTGGGATTCTTCACCACCTCGGTGCTTGAGTTTTTTAAGGCTCACGGAAATCTGGCAAAGAATGCAGTAAAAGTCGGCGGAGTTCTCATGGTTTTTATGGGAATTTTAATGTTTACCGGAAAAATGAATGCGGTGACAGGATATCTTTCCTCCATACCGTCTCCCACAGTCACAGAATCAAAAGAGACGCCGGAGACAGCAGAAGCCACAGAATCAGCAGAAACCTCAGAACCGGCGGAAGAAGAATCCGCATCAGAGCCGGAAAAGACTGAGGAGTCAGACGACACAAATCAGCCGCTGCCTGCGGTAGACTTCACATTGACGGACCAGTTCGGCAATACCCATTCCCTTTCCGATTATAAAGGAAAGACGATCTTTTTAAATTTCTGGGCAACCTGGTGTCCTCCCTGCAGGGCGGAGATGCCGGATATTCAGAAAATATATGAAACTGCCAATACGGAAGGCGACGATGCACTGATCGTTTTGGGAGTAGCGGCCCCTGATTATGGAAGGGAAACAGATGAGGAAGGGATTAAAAAGTTCCTGGAAGAAAACGGATATACGTACCCTGTGCTGATGGATACAGATGCAGAACTGTTTACTGCTTACGGAATCTACTCTTATCCCACCACGTTTATGATTGACCGGGATGGAAATGTATTTGGTTATGCAAGCGGCCAGCTTTCCGAAGACACCATGCGCAGCATCATTGAGCAGACCATGAAGGGGGAGCGGAAATAATCCGGCATTATTTGTAAGTGAAAAATAATAAAGAGCATTCCAATGGTGCGAAGGGACCTTTGGAATGCTCTTTTTATGGGCGGAATTTTTAGGCAGGATCTTTTTCAAGAACCTTGCGCAGACGGTCCCGGTTGTAAATGAGATGAAGGGTCATGGCATCCTGGGCGGCAATGGAATCGTTTTTTTGTATGGCATTTGCAATGGCCCTATGTGTCCTTATGGTTTCCTCTTTTAATGCAGAATGGGTGATGTCGATAAACATGTCAATGGCATGCATGATAAGGGGTTCAAGCTGGGGGACGATGACATTTTCGCTGATCTCCGCGATCTTGGCATGGAAGGCGGCATCGGTCTCTGTGTGGGATATCCCTTCATGGTAGCATTCCTCCACCCGGTTTGCCAGGAAAAGCAGTTCCCCGGCCTGTGACGGAGTGGCTTTTGAGGCGGCCAGGGCAGCCACCCGGGGCTCGATCATCATGCGGAATTCCAAAAGGTCGGCTACCAGCTTTTCCTTATTTTCAATAAAAATGAAGCCCAGAGGATCATCAGATACGCCTGTATTGTGGCAGACGTAAATTCCAGAGCCCTGCTGAACTGTAAGAATATTGCGTGAAACAAGAGCCCGTACGGCTTCCCGAAGGGTACTTCGTCCCACACCCATAAGAGAGGAAAGGGTGGTTTCGTTAGGAAGCTGGGCACCTTCTTTTAATTTGTTGTCAATGATGTATTTGATGATTCTTTCAGCCGTTGTATCGGCAAGGGATTTATGAGTTGAGGCCATAGTGTGTTCCTTTCAGCTATGTGGTTATCTCATCTGATTATAAACGTAATTTCTGATTCCTTCAAGTATAAATAAATTAGATGATGTGTTAATAAATCAGATGAATTGAATATGAAATGATAAATTGAGCAGATGACTTTGGAATGAAAAACAAAATAAATAAGGCGAAATGTATAATAAGTGTGAAGGATACGCAGGAATTTAAAATAAAGCCATAAAGTGTAATTGACAATCATCTGATGAGTTATTATAATGAAAATATAAAATATAAGATGAATATGAAAGGAGCGTTATTATGGTTAGTCAGGAGATTCGAAAGCTGGCTCCGGAAATGGACCCGCTTCGGATGGGCATGGGCTGGAAGGCAGAAGACCTTTCCAAAATGCAGATCATGGTGGAAAGCACCTTTGGTGACAGCCATCCGGGAAGCGCTCACCTGCTGGAATTGGTGAACAGGACGGCAGATGGGGTGAAGGAAGAAGGAGGAAAAGCGGCAAGATATTTTACAACAGATATTTGTGATGGAATGGCCCAGGGGCATGACGGCATCAACTATTCCCTGGTTTCAAGGGATACGATCTGCAATATGATTGAAATCCACGCGGGCGCAACTCCATTTGACGGCGGGATATTTGTTTCAAGCTGCGATAAAGGGGTTCCTGCCCATTTGATGGCAATCGGCCGGGTTAATATGCCTTCCATTCTGGTGACCGGCGGTGTTATGGATGCAGGTCCGGATCTTCTTACCCTGGAGCAGATCGGAAAGTACAGTGCCATGTGCCAGAGAGGGGAACTGGAGCCTGAAAAGCTGGAATATTATAAGCAGCATGCCTGTCCATCCTGCGGAGCCTGTTCCTTTATGGGTACGGCGTCAACCATGCAGGTCATGGGAGAGGCCCTTGGGCTCATGCTTCCAGGATCAGCCCTTATGCCGGCAACCTGTCCTGATTTAAAGGAGGTTGCTGAAAAAGCAGGCCGCCAGATCATGGAGCTTGCTGCAAAGGGAATTAAGCCGAGAGACATGGTTACCATGGAATCCTTTGAGAATGCCATTATGGTCCATGCCGCCATATCCGGGTCCACGAATTCCCTGATACATCTTCCTGCCATTGCTCATGAATTCGGTTTGGAAATAGATTCTGAAATGTTTGACAGGCTGCACAGAGGCGCCCATTACCTTCTTGACATCAGACCCGCCGGTAAATGGCCGGCCCAGTACTTCTACTATGCAGGCGGAGTGCCAAGGATCATGGAAGAGATCAAGTCAGTGCTTCATTTGGACGCAATGACTGTGACAGGAAAGACCCTGGGTGAAAATCTGGAGATGCTGAAGCAAAGCGGTTTTTATGAAAAATGCGATGAGTATTGCGTAAAAGCCGGGGTGAAAAAAGAAGAAATAATCCGTCCCTTTGAGGAGGCGATAGGAACAGATGGGGCCATTGCCATTTTAAAGGGAAATCTTGCGCCGGAAGGTGCGGTCATCAAGCATACTGCCTGTCCAAAAGAGATGTTCCAGGCGGTGTTAAATGCACGCCCCTTTGACAGTGAGGAAGAGGCCATTGATGCGGTGCTGAAACACCGGGTAAAGCCTGGGGATGCCGTATTTATCCGGTATGAAGGTCCCAAAGGAAGCGGAATGCCGGAAATGTTTTACACCTCTGAGGCCATCTCGTCAGATAAGGAGCTTGGACACACCATTGCCCTGATCACAGACGGACGTTTTTCCGGGGCTTCCACAGGTCCTTCTATCGGTCATGTTTCACCGGAAGCGGCGGATGGCGGCCCCATTGCGCTGGTAGAGGAGGGGGATATGATACAAATAGACATACCTAACCGCCTTCTTGCGATCGTGGGCGTAAATGGTCAGAGGAAATCAGAACGTGAGATGGAAGAGATCCTTAAGGAACGGCGGGAAAGATGGCAGCCTAGACCGTCAAAATATTCGTCAGGAGTATTGAAAATATTCAGTGAACGTGCGGTATCTCCAATGAAGGGCGGATATATGGAGTGATGAAAAGAGTAGAAAAAAGGTATGGCAGAGCGGCTGCCATACCTTTTTTATTTCCTGAGTCTTTCCTAAAATATAAACAGTACATGCATGTGTTACGGTATATGGTACAAACACGTTTGAATAATATTTCTCAGGAGGTGCATGAAATGGATTCATCAGATCAGGTAACCTATGAGGAAAAAAATATGACCGTAAAGGTGGAGCGGGTTTTTATCGGTGAAAAGACAGCAAAGGAGCTGGTATTGGAATTATTGAGAAAACGTTGGGAGGCCGGGGAGCTTTGCCATGAACGGTGTCGGACATGACCGCTCCGGTACCCGGCTCAATATGCTTTGCACCTATGACCTGGATAGCGGCTTTGAAAGTTACTGGAAGTATGTGTGTGACGGCGATGAAACAGGACTTAATCAGCCCCTCAATTAAGGAGGGGAACTGGTTAAGCCCTTTTTTTATACTCAATTTGAGCAAAATTCTGTCTGGGAGTTAGGACTGGAATCAAGAAGCATGACTTGATTTCCTGCTTCGAGACCCAGGATTATGACCGTATGCTGCCCATTCAAAAACGCATCAAGGTGGAGGAAGGGGAAACTATCTGGTAAGAGACGGAGTGTCTCATGCCATCGGTCCGGGCTGTAAGATGATTGGGATTCAGTAGTCCACGAATTTTACAATCCGGACGGAAAAACTGAAGATTGATTCCGCCTGTGAATTGAAAGGAAAAGGACGCCGGTTTACTGTACTGCCAAAATATGGTAAATATTGGATAAATTCAGAGGATTTTGTGCCTGTTATACTATTGATATTACATACCCTGGAGTGAGTAAACCAAGGTTGTGCTATATGCACATGAAAAAGTTAAAATAGAGAAAAAAACTGGAAGAATTGTTAAAAAAGAAGAAAAACTGTAGTTTTGTTACGTTGAGAAAAGGAGGGATTTCCAATAAGATAATTACAGACGAAACAAGAGGGGGATAAAGGTACATGAGCAAAAAAAGGATTAAATCCAGGGAAAACTTAATTGGTTACACCCTGATTGCACCCTGGCTTGCGGGGATTTTATGTTTTCAGCTATGGCCCATATTACATAGCTTTCTGATGTCCTTTACCAATTACAATCTTCTGAATACGCCGGCATTTATTGGTATGGGAAATTATCAGAAGATGTTTGAGGATGAGGTGTTTTACCAGGCTGTAAAGGTGACCTTCAAATATGTGTTTATTGCAGTACCGGCTAAAATCGTCTTTGCACTGTGTATTGCCATGATACTGAATATGAAGATCAAGGGTATCGGCATCTTCCGGACGATTTATTATATCCCGTCGATCTTAGGCTCCAGTATTGCTGTTGCGATTCTGTGGAAGGCCCTTTTTGTAAAAGACGGTGTGATCAATGCGCTGCTGTCGGAAATAGGAATCGAAGGGGTATCATGGCTTGGCAATCCCAAGTACACCCTGTTTACCATTTCGCTGCTGACGGTCTGGCAGTTCGGGTCCTCTATGGTGGTATTTTTAGCCGGCTTAAAGCAGATACCCTCATCCCTTTATGAAGCGGCCAGCGTGGATGGAGCGGGAAAAGTTGCCAAGTTTATCAGCATCACAATCCCAGGTATCATGCCAATGATGTCATTTAATATCCTGATGCAGACCATCAACGCGTTCCAGATGTTTGCCGCGCCATATACCATATTTAATGGAAAGGGAGGACCTTTAAACTCCTGTATGCTTTATGTAATCTATCTATACCAGAATGCCTTTAAGTATTTCAATGTGGGATATGCTTCCTCCTTATCCTGGGCCCTGTTAATCATGATTGCAGGAACGGCGCTGATACTGCATCTTTTGGAGAAGAAATTTCTGAATTTCGACGATTAAGGAGGAAGGAACGTGAAAGGGAAAAAAACCATAAGCAGCATTGTCATCTATCTCTTAATCAGCCTTCTGGGACTTGTGATGCTGTATCCCCTGATCTGGATGATATTTGCGGCATTGAAGCCATCGAAAGAAGTGCTGTCAAGCCCCAGCCTGTTTCCAAGCGAGTTTCGGTTTGACAACTTCCCGGCGGGCTGGAAACTGGTCAGACCGTATACCTTTGATAAATTCTTTATTAATACCTTTGTCCTGGTCATCACCTGTGTTATCTGCAGCCTAATTATCAGCCTGTTCGTGGGTTATGCGTTTGCCAGAGTGAATTTTCGATTCAAGACATTTTGGTACAGTGTGTTATTCTTAACCATCATGCTGCCGGCTACGGCCACCCTGGTATCTAAGTATGTTATTTTCAGCAAGATCGGATGGCTGAACACCTATCTGCCATTTATCATTCCAGCCGCCCTGGGCGTTGGAAATGGAGGCGGATTTTTCATCTATCTTGTCGCCCAGTTCATACGCGGAATTCCCAAGGAACTGGATGAGGCGGCGAAAATCGATGGCTGCTCTGCCTTGGGCATTATACTGAGAATCATATTTCCCCTTTGCAAGCCATCCCTGTTTTCCGTTGCCATCTTTTCATTTATGTGGAATTGGGATGATTTCCAGAACCAGCTGATTTATCTTACCAAGGTTGATTTATATACGGTTGCGCTGGCAATGAGAACCACCATTGATGCCACCGGCGCGGATAACTGGGGCGCAGTGATGGCCATGGCGTTATGTTCAGTATTACCTGCCATCGTGATGTTTTTCTGTATGCAGAAATATTTTGTAGATGGAGTCAGCACGTCAGGTCTGAAAGGATAAAAGGAGGGGGATTTTATGTTAAAGATTGAGAAAAAGATTCAGTCAGAATTAAACCGCCTGGAGGGGCTGTTGTATTATCACAGGGCGCCGTTTTGCGGCTGGAAGGCAAAACGGGGGTTTTACAAGGGGCCTGGCCAGTATGAAATGCTTGATGAGGAGTGGTTTTCTCTTTCAGAAGGAGAACATATTGGGGGAAAGGATTACACAGTATTCTTAAAGAACGGAGTGGCCCTGGATCAAAGCTATGAAGGGCATACGGCGGTGCTGTTACTGAAGGTGGGAGGCGAGGGCTGTATCTCTGTCAATGGAAAGCACTATAACGGCCTTGACTTCAACCGGAATATGGTCATGCTAAGCCCCTGTGCCAAAGGCGGCGAGGAATATGAGCTGGAAATTGAAACCTACTGTAAGGACTTGATTTTAGACAGCAGCAATGTGTTTAAAAGTGATGTTGTCATCACCCAGTCCGAAATAGCAGCCATCAACCGGCCAGTTTGGGAGTATTACTTTGAGATAAAAACGGGTTTTGAATTCATATTGGGATGTGCGGAGGAGTATACAAGGCAGCGCACCCTTCATGTGCTGTATGATTCTCTGCTGAAGCTGGATTATTCCGATGAGGAAGCTCTTTTGGCCAGCCTTTCAAAGGCCATGGCTGCCTATCTGGAAGGAATTTCTGACTATAAAGACTTAAAAATGCCTGTGAATATGCTTTTTGCGGGACATTCCCACATTGATGTGGCATGGCACTGGCCGTTAAAGGAAACTGTCAGAAAGGTAAGCCGGACATTTTCCAGCATGCTGAGACTGATGGAACAGTATGAGGATTTCAAATTCTGCCAGAGCATGCCTGTGCTTTATGAAATGGCTAAGAAATATTATCCGGAATTGTATGACCAGGTGAAAAAAAGGGTGGAGGAAGGCAGATGGGAGACCCTGGGAAGTATGTATTTAGAGCCTGACTGCAACTTAATCAACGGGGAATCCTTTGTCAGGCAGATTATGTACGGGAAAAAATTCTACAACCAGGAGCTTGGCTCTGATTCCAATATCTGTTTCCTTCCTGATGTATTTGGATATTCCTCTGCCATGCCTCAGATTTTAAAGAAAGCGGGCACCGATTATTTCTTCACAACGAAGCTTACCTGGAATGAAACCAATGAGTTCCCTTACAGTGTATTTAAGTGGAGAGGATTGGATGGAACAGAAATCTTATCCGGTATGATGTCCATGTGTTCGGAAAAAGGTCTGGGTCTTTACAATGGGGATTTGTCTGCCTCCGGCGTCCGGTTATCCATGGACCATTTCAAGAATAAAGGAAACGGCGACCCGCTCCTTTACCTCTATGGACATGGAGACGGTGGCGGCGGCGTAACAAAAGAGATGCTGGAAGCAGTCACAAGGCTTCAGAAAGTTCCCATGACGCCTAATGTGGAAATTGGAACCGTAAAGCAGTATTTTGAGGAACTGGATAGAGAAAAGGATTATCCTGTATGGGCCGGAGAGCTGTACTTTGAAAAACACAGAGGCACCTATACAACTGCGGCAAAAAATAAGAAGAACAACAGAAAGAGTGAATTTTTATTCCGGGATGCGGAAATCGTTTCCGTATTCCAGTACCTGGAAAACGGAAGGTTTCAGGGAACGGATCTGGAAAAAGGCTGGAAACTTATTTTGCTGAACCAGTTCCATGACATTCTGCCAGGCACCTGCATCGGTGAGGTTTACGAGGAATGTGACCGGGATTATGAGGAAATAAGCCGGATCGGACAGCAAAGCATCCGTCAGAATCTGGATTCCATGGCCTGTTTGCCGGAAGAAGGGGTGACTGTTTATAATTCTCTGTCATGGAGCCGGAGCCAGGTGGTATCCATAGACGGACAGGGAAAACAGGGGGTTAAGGATTTAAACGGAAACTGCCCTAGGCAGTTTAAAAAAGCGGATGGAACCATTGTGTTCCTGGCGGAAGATGTGCCGGCTTTGGGATACCGGACTTATGAACGGACGGATGAGGGACAGGAGAGCTGTGAACCCATGGCTGCATTCTGGGAAGCAGGGGAAAACAGCATAAAAATAAGCAATGAGTGGCTGGATCTGGAGCTGGATAGCGAAGGAACCCTGATATCCTTATATGATAAAACTGCCCGCCGCCAAGTATTAAAAGAAGGCAAAAGAGGAAATCTTTTAAAGCTTTTAGAGGATATTCCGGTGGAATGGGGATCGGCGTGGGAGACCACCAGAAAACGGGAGGATAAGCCTTCCCTGCCCTTCCATATTGTAAGTCAAAAGGTGACAGAGCATCATTGTCTCTACACAGTGGTTTCCATAGAATCCCAGGTTCATCATTCCAGAATAAAGCAGGAGATCATCGTGTACCATCATGGACCTTATATGGAATTTAAAACAGAGGTTGACTGGGATGAAAAACATAAGATGCTCCGGGTGGAATTTCCTGTGGCTGTCCATGCGCTGAACGTCAGATATGATGTGGCATTCGGCAATGCAGAGCATCCAAATCATTCCACCACCAGCCAGGATGAAGCCAGATTTGAGGTGTGCGGACATAAATGGGGAGATGTTTCCGACGGCGGCTTTGGTGTATCATTGCTGAATGACTGCAAATATGGTTATTCCATTCAGAATTCCAATATGGAGCTGAGCCTGTTAAGAGGCGCTGACCATCCTTCCGAAACCTGTGATAAAGGCATCCACAGCTTTTCTTACTGGATTTATCCCCACAGGGGCGGTGTCAAAGAGGGGAAGGTGGCACAGACCGGTTATGAGGTGAATGTTCCGCTGATCATAACAGAAGGAAAGAAGAAGGCAAAGGAAAGGTCTTACCTGTATACGGATTGTGACAACATCATCATTGACACAGTTAAGAGATCAGAAGACGGAGAAGACATTGTCATCCGAATTTTTGAAACCTATAATACGGTAAGTGAGGCAAGGATTTACTTCAATTTTCCGGTGGAAGCATGTGAGGAAACAGATCTGCTGGAAAGGCACATGGCAGATGTGCCGGTTGCGGAGCAAAAGATATCATTTATAATAAATCCTTATGAGATCAAAACGTTCAGAATTCATTGCAAATAATAAAAAGGAGGAAGCAAAAATGAAAAAAATGTCCAGGTTACAGACAGCAGTGGTAGCAGCAGGTACTGCTTTCATGCTGGCGGCGTGCAGTTCCGGTGGGGGAGGAACCGCCGCACCAAATGCGCAGGCAAACTCATCAGGCGCGGATACAAAAGGCGCAGATACTTCCGGTGCTGAAACGGAAAAAGCAGGGGACGGGAAACCGGTGGAGCTTCGTATATCCTGGTGGGGAAGCGATGCCAGGCATGAGGCAACCTTAAAAGCCCTGGATTTATTTATGGAGAAGCATCCAGGAATTAAGGTCACCGCGGAATATCAGGGCTGGGATGGCTACCACGATAAGCTGATGACCCAGATTTCATCCGGAACAGAGCCGGATGTGTACCAGCTGGACAACAATGTGTATTTTGCCAGCCTTGCAGCCAATGACAAATTGGGTGATTTGACCCCATACATCGGAAAACAGCTGAACCTGGACGATTATCCGGAAAGCGCGTTGACATGGGCCCGTTATAATGGAGTCCAATACGGGGTGCCCAGCGGACTTAACGGTCCCCTCTTTATCTGGAACAAAAAGATATTTGACGAAGCAGGCGTGGCCTATCCCACAAACGATTGGTCCTGGGAGGATTTTGAAAAGGCCTGTCAGGAAATCTATGACAAGACCGGAAAATATGGAATGAAGGAGCCCTCCTACTTCCTTACCATGACCATGGTAAGACAGGCTGGGCAGTGGTTTGCCACAGAAGAAGGTGAGCTTTTAGACTTTACAGAGGCTCTTTCCGGAGCTTATGAGCAGTATAATAAATGGAGGGAAACAGGAGTATTTCCGCCTCTGGACTTAACCGTGGGCCAGGAATCCCAGCAGGACAATCTGTTTTTAAGCTGTGATGCGGCCTGTGAAGTAAACCATATTGCAACCATGCCTCAGGACCATGCGGCCATGGCAGAAGAAGCAGAATTGGGCGTCTCCTTAGTGCCGGGCACAGCTCAGAACGGCGGAGCCTACATGCTGGCTTCTATGCCATGGACTCTGGGAAAGGGCTCCAAGCATCCGGAGGAAGCGGCAACCCTGATCGATTTCCTGATTAATGACAAAGAAGCGGCCAAGATACTCATGACTGTCCGCGGAGTGCCGGCCCCGGAATCCATCCGTGAAATCATCTCTCCAATGCTGGAAGGAGATGCGCTGCTGGTAGTGGATGGGGTGAACCTATTGGTGGAGAACACAAAGCGGATTGATTATGAATGGCTGGTGCCAGGAAGCGCGGTGATCGAAAACACCATTATGGATGAGCAGTATGCCACAGGATACGGACAGAAAACACCCCTTGAGGCAGCTGCCAATGCCTTTAAGATTATTTCTGAATCGGTGAATAATTCAAAATAAGGGAGATAGTACGGATTTATAAAACATGATATAATAAATGAATACAGGGCTGCTGTAAAGTGACTGAATTATAGTTTATTTTGCAGCGGCCCAAGCTGGATAAAAAACCTTTTGATCCGGAGGGAGACTGCCATGAAAGGACAGGTGTTTAAAATTTCCATCAGCAAATTACTGATACTCAGCAACTGTCTGATTATGGCGGCTTTTTTCTGTATCAGTTCATTTTTCAGCCAGAAAAGCTATCAGAAGGTTTTAGATCAGGAATTTGAGGTGAAGCAGTACCAGATGCTGGTCTATATCAGCGATACTCTGGATAAAAGCATGAATTCCATTGAGCTGCTGGCCAGGTCAACGGCCAACAATTATAATATCATCAATAACATCTTAAACTATAAGAAAAACAGCAGTTCCTACGAACAGATGGTATTTCAGAACAATATGAACCAGAATCTTTCTTCTCTGGCTTATACCATGGGGGATATTGTGTCCGTGAATATCCTGATGGAGGATGATGCGCTGAAAACAACCAGAATCAACGGCGTTTACCACTATGAAAATTATACTGGTGAAGAAAGCTGTGAGAGAATACAGAATATGTCCTCAGGCTGGATTACCACCCGGGAAAACGACTTGTTAAACCAGGTACATACTCCATATATCAATACTTACGTCATGAGGATTTATTCAGGGCTTTACTATGGAGAGGGAATCGGACACCTTGTCATTAATCTCAATGAAAACCTGTTTTATAATCAGATGAAGGAATACTGCCAGGATGAGGAATCAATAATCCTGTTTATTGATGACCAGGACAACATCATAAGCAGCACCGACAGAAGCGTGATCGGAAAGCGCCTGCCGGAAACAGTCTATGATAAATACCAGAAGATTTTAACAGGAAAACAGAACCCGGATATTGAGTCCGGGCTTAAGATTTTTAACAAAAAGCAGCTGAAAGAACACAAGTATTATGTCATGGCAGTGACCGACTATGACAAAACCGTGGCGGCATTTAAGCAGACCCAGAAAATGGTATTTGTATCTTCCATTGGCCTTCTCTGCCTGTTTGTGGCGTTCAGCGCACTGTTGGCTTATAAGATATCAAAACCCATTCTGATGCTGTCCAAAGAAGTCACCAATTTTAAGGGCAGGGGCTGGGGCTTAAGGACAGGAAAGAGCAGCAGGATTTATGAAATTGATGTGCTGTGCACTGAGTTTGACCATATGACCACACAGATCGACGATCTGATAAAAAGCCTGTTAAAGCAGGAAAAATTGAAACAGAAAAAAGAGCTGGAAATCCTTCAGGCTCAGATCAACCCCCACTTTTTATACAATACCCTGGAGGCCATTAACTGGATGGCCCTCAGCATGAAACAGAAGGAAATCAGCAATATGGTGATTCTTTTGGGGAATTTCTTAAGGCTCAGCCTAAATAAGGGGAAGAATGTGTATTTTGTAAGTGATGAGCTGAACCATTTAAAGAGCTACATGGACATCCAGAATATCCGCTGCAAGGGAAAAATCGAGTTTTCCCTGGATGCGGATTCCCAGGTGTTAAAATTCCGTATGATCAAGCTTCTCCTTCAGCCCTTGGTGGAGAATTCCATCCTTCATGGCTTTGATTTCCGGGGAGGTGCCGGGCAGATATGGGTGAAGGCATTTGCAGAAGAAGACTATATTTATTTTACGGTTACTGATGATGGATGCGGCATGGAAGCGGAGCTTGTAGAGGCTGTTTATGATATGAAATCCGACGTGGGACATGGACTGAAAAATGTGATGAAACGGATTGGCCTTTACTATGGGGAGGGGTGCGGGCTCACCATTCAATCCACAGTGGGAATCGGCACGGCCATTGAGATTAAAATTTTAAATGAAGTACCGAATCAGCAGACATAATTACAACAAGGAGGGGACATCTATGTTGTACAATCTGGTTTTGGTGGATGATGAGGACTGGATTTTAGCGGGGATACAGAACGCCATCAAATGGGAGGAAATAGGATTTCGGATTGTTGGGACATATACCAATGGAAGGGAAGCCGGGGAAGCCATGAAAAACCAGCCGCCTGAGGCCATACTTACTGATATCAAGATGCCCATTCAGGATGGCATTTCCCTGGTGCGGGAACTGAGGGAGGCCGGGTTCAGTCAGATAGAAGTGGTGTTTCTCAGCGGTTATGATGACTTTGAGCTTGCCCAGTCTTCTCTTCGATTAGGAGCGGTGGATTATGTCTTAAAACCCTCTGCTCCGGAACAGATCATAGAAGTATTTATAAGGATCAAGAAACGGCTGGATGAACGGCGGATAAACGATGAGAAACAGAAAGCGGATGCAGAGCTGGTCATGGCTGGAATGAAGGTTTTTAAAGATGCGGTTTATAACAGCATCATGAGCGGAAACAGGTCTTTATATGACAAACTGCTGGAGCTTTACGCGGAGTTTGTGGAACGGGAAAGGGGCTGTTCCTTTTCCGTGGTATCGGTGGCATTAAGGAGTACGGTTGAAGAGCAGCCGCCCTCAGAAGAAGAGGTGCAGGGAATCGCATGCTTAAATGAGCTGGCAAGGGAATTGGAGGAAGTCCGCAAATACAGGCTGCGGCTGCTTGAAAACCAGTTTTCCTTTTCCTTTGTGTTTTCAGGTTCTGATGAGGCGGAGATCGATGCAGCCATGGAAGATTTAAGACGGAAACTCAGAAAACAGACCGGAAAGGAGCTGCTTTGTTCCAAGATCAGGATATATAAGGAGTTTGGCATGATCCGAAAGGCGTACGAAACTTCTCTGGAAAGCCTGTTTTCCCTGGATATGCCCGCCTCAGTCCAGCACTTATACAGAACCCTTGGCAATGATACTGTGTTAAAGGCAGCAGTTGAGGACAGGGATCAGCAGATTGTGCTGTGGAGTTTAAAGAACTGGATGCTGAAGATTGATAAAACCGAAGCAAAGTACCGTCTGAGGCTTATGAAGCGTCTGGTTTACAGCCTGGGAATCTATTTTATGCGCCATGGCATTGCCTCCAGGACCGTGGCTAATCTTTATGAACCCTTAAAAGCAGGAGATTATCAAGGGGGAAAGGAAGCCGTCATATCCTTTGTAAAGTCAGAACTTTTGCAGGAGAGCAGAGGAGGGGGAAAAAACGCCAATCTCTGCAAAGAGGTGTCAAAGTATATCAGTGAAAATTATACAGACGATATTACCTTAAATGAGCTGGCTGACAGGTTTTACATTTCCCCTAATTATCTGGGAACGCTTTTTAAAAAAAATCTGGGCATCGGGGTCAGGGAATATCAGACAACCATACGCCTGGAGCAGGCAGACGCCCTGATTGCCAGCAGAAAGTTCAAATTGTATCAGGTTGCCCAGATGGTAGGGTATCCGAATTATGAATATTTCAGGAAGATTTATTCTAAATACAAGGGAAAGAATCCGTCAGGATAAAAGGGAAAAGAGATATGGGAGAATTTTATCAATGATGCAAAAGGGCCGGAATCCATAGGGATGATGGTCTTTTTGTTTATAAAAATACATTATTTCAGCCCTGTTCTTTTCTGACATTGGTAAGAAGATGGAATTTCCGTTAAATTTGTGCGGAAGAAGGTGGTTTGTTTCAGGATTTTCTTTTAAAACAACCGTGCAGCGTAAAAACTATTTTTATATAAAAATTAAATGGTGCAAAATAGGAAGACACGCGGAACGGTTTCGTATATATTAGGATTATAAGAAGGAGGCGAGTCTTATGAAACATACGGCATTCATTAAAACCACGCTGGGACTGATGGGAATATCTGAAATGAATGGGTTTATCACGGAATTGTTTTTTGCAAAAGATGCCCGTGAACCCTTGGGCGGTCAGAAAACCCCTTTGCTGGAGAAGGCGGAAAAGCAGATCAGAGGATATCTGTCTGGGACGAGCAGGGCATTTGATCTGCCTCTTGCCGTCCAGGGGACGGAATTTCAAAGAGCCGTATGGGAAGCCCTGGGCAGAATTCCATATGGAGAAACGAGAAGTTATAAGCAGGTTGCGGAAATGATCGGGCGCCCGGACGCATCCCGCGCCGTGGGAATGGCAAATTATAAAAATCCGATTTTGATCCTGACACCGTGTCATCGGGTAATCGGCTCAGACGGCAAACTGACAGGTTATGCAGCCGGTTTGGAGGTCAAAGAACAATTATTGGAGCTGGAGCGGACACATGCCGGCCGTTGAGATAAAATTATTTGACTACGGCAGAACGGAAGTGGAGTATCTTTCCTCAGCCGATCCTGTGCTTGGGGCGGCGATGACACGGCTGGGACGGGTAGAACGTCAGGTAATTCCTGATCCGTTTGCAGCGCTGGTGTACGCTGTTATAGGTCAGCTGGTATCTGCAGCCTCCGCCAATACCGTATGGGGCCGTGTACAGGAAAGGCTGGGGGATATCACTGCTGAAAACCTGTCGGCTGTTTCCCCTGATGACATTCAGCGCTGCGGTATGACCATGAAAAAGGCGGTTACCATCTCAGATCTGTCAAAAGATATTTTACAGGGAAAGGTATGGTTTGACGATTTGCGGGAATTGCCGGACCAGGAGGTCATCCGCCGTCTGACGGCCATAAAAGGGGTGGGGCTTTGGACTGCGGAAATGCTGCTCATCAACTGTCTGGAACGTCCCGATGTGGTCAGTTGGGGCGATATGGCCATTCGCCGGGGCATGGAAAAATTATATGGCTTTCCGAAGCTGACAAAGAGCCAGTTTGAGATGTGCAGAGAACGGTATTCCCCCTATGGCTCGGTGGCCTCCATTTATTTGTGGAGACTTCCTTTTTGCGGAGCAGCTGAACTGGAAGGAGAAAATAAAAACAAAGGAAGAGGAGGTATGTCAATATGCTGACAGAAGAGGAGAAGTGGAAGGCGGCTCTGGCCTGTGATGAGGCTTATGACGGCAGCTTCTATTACGGAGTAAAAACTACGGGTATTTTCTGCCGCCCTTCCTGCAAATCCAAAAGTCCTAAACGGGAGAATGTTGAGTTCTTTGATACGGCGGAGCAGGCCCGTGAAAGCGGCCTTCGCCCCTGTAAGCGCTGCCGTCCCGATTTGCTGGAATTTCAGCCGCAGAAAGAGAATGGGGAAAAAATTAAAGCAGTTTATGATCTTTATTTTACTGACCACAGCCGCTTAATGGAGGAATTAAAAAAGCTTGGGCTCAGCAGAAACAGGATCATACAGTTATTCCAGAATCAATATGAAAAGACTCCGGTGGAGTATTTAAACGGCTTACGGGTAAACAAGGCCAGGGAACTCCTTGCCAGTACGCCGGACAATATCTTGCCCATTGCTTTACAAAGCGGCTTTGAGAGCCTTTCGGCCTTTTACACCCAGTTTAAACGGATAACGGGCGTTTCTCCCAATGAATACCGTGAGGGCCTTACACGGAAAAAAGCTGATCAATAACTGTTTGAGGATCTGTTTGCATCAATAATCAAATTGTGGTATCCCATGCATATTGACAAAGGGTAACTGGTTACTTATAATATAGGTAACCAGTTACTGTTTTTTGTTGGTTACTTATATGTTGAAGGGCGGTCATTGAGATGAATGATATGGAAAACAAGGCGTATGTGTTTGGCATGATCTTCTTGCTGTCAAACAAGCTGCAGATTCTTGGAGACAAAATGGATCCTTGCCTGACAGTCAAGCAGTGGTTTTTTCTTGCCGGTGTATTGAGATGCGAAAGCAATACTCCCACGCTTTCTGAATTGGGGGCGAAAATCGGAAGCTCGCGCCAGAATGTTAAGAAAATTGCGTCTCTTCTGGAAAAACAAGGCTTTGTTCTGATGGAGAAGGATCCGGAAGATGGGAGAGTGGTCCGCATCAATCTCACCGATGCCTGCGTTGAATATTTAAAGCAGCGGGAAGAGATGGAGGACCGCTTCATTGAGGAACTGTTTGAGAACTTCAGACCGGAAGACATATCCTTTTTATCTGAAATGTTTCAGCGGCTGGAAGGAAATGTAAATGAGATGGGATTAAAATATGACGAAAGGAAGGCATAGAGGGATGATTGGGATAACGGTAATCATTTTATTGATTTTGGGAATCGTGATATTTTTATTGCTTCCTTTTTCACCGGCCAAAGCCAGTTTTGAACGCATTACGGAGATAAAAACCAAAGGAGCCGATCATACAGCAGAAATCTTTACAGAGGGGGACATAGAGGGATTGCCAAGGCCGGTACAGCAGTATTTCAGGCATTGCGGGTTTCTTGGAACCCCTAAAATGGCATACATGAAGGCTGAATTAAACCATGTGGATTTTGTTATGTCAGATACAAAAACCATAAAAATTGATTATAAACAATATAACCTTATGGAAAAACCGGAACGGTTTGCACTGATTTCCTCCTCCCTGTCAGGTATTCCCTTTGAAGGGCTTGACTCTTATGAAAACGGTAAAGGCAGTATGAGGGGGATGCTTGCAAAGGTCATTCCTTTATTTGACCAACGGGGAGAAAACATGGACCGTGCCTGTCTTGTAACCTGGCTGGCCGAATGCTTAATGGTGCCAGGCGCCGCATTGCAGGACTTCGTAAAATGGGAGCCAATGGATGATACCAACGTGAGAGCAAGCATAACATGGGAAGGGATAAACGCAGAGGGTGTCTTTACTTTTGATGCTTCCGGAAAATTGCTCTCTTTCCGTACCGGAGACAGAGTGGCCGTTGACATGGAGGGAAATGAAACAGAAGCGGACTGGTCGGCTTATTTCCGTGATTATCACTCCGTAAACGGAATCTTACAGCCGAAAGCCATTCAGGCTGTCTGGCATTATGAAAAGGGAGATTGTATTTACTTTAATCAAAATGGATCAGAGATTTCTATCCGGTATCAATGATTGGCTGAGTAACCGGAAAAATCCTCTGAAGTATATGGTACAAACCTGCTGGAATATGATTTTTCAGGAGGTGTATGAGATGGATTTATCAAATCAGGCAGCCTATGAGGAAAAGTATTCCGTTACAAAGGCAGGGCGTATCTTTTCAAAAGAAGAAAGGGTAGAAACGCTGATTCCGGGATTTTTCAAAATACGGTGTAAAACAGGAGCGCTTCCCTTATGACCGGGCCTGGATCTGGCAGCCAGCCGGACCGCTGCAGAGCGGCACTTTACATGCGTCTGTCAAAGGATGATGATGGTGCAGGGGAAAGTTCCAGCATCAGCACCCAGCGCAAAATGCTTCGCTCCTATGCCATGGAAAATGGTTTTGACATATACAGGGAGTATGTGGATGACGGATACAGCGGAACCAATTTTGACCGCCCGGCCTGGAAACAGCTGTTACAGGATATAGAAGAAAAACAGGTGAACTTAGTGATCACCAAGGATTTATCCCGCCTTGGGCGGGATTATATCATGACAGGACAGCTGACGGAAATCTATTTTCCTTCCAGAGGAATCCGCTACATAGCAATCAACGACGGGTATGATTCTGACAGTCCGTGGAGCGATATTGCACCCTTTAAGAACATCATAAACGAAATGTACGCCAGGGATACTTCAAAAAAGATCCGCAGTGCCTTTCAGACTAAAATAAAAGAGGGAGCATTTATCGGGAATTTTGCTCCTTATGGCTATCAGAAGGACCCGGAGGATAAAAACCACCTTCTTGTTGACCCTGTTGCAGCTTCCATTGTAAAGGAAATTTTTCGGCTGGCAGAGGAAGGGGAACCCCCTTCCCGGATCTCCCAGCTTTTAAATCAGAGAAACGTGCTGACTCCGGCCATGTACCGCTGTGCCGGGCGGCCTTACCTCAATCCTGATGTTTATTCCATAAGGAAGGAATGGTCATCAGGCACGGTCTGCAAGCTGTTAAGCAATCCTGTATATATAGGCCACATTGTCCAGGGAAAGACGGTAAAGGTTTCCTTTAAAAGCAGCATGACCCTTCGAAAACCCAGAAAAGAGTGGGTGGTGGTTGAGAATATGCATGAGCCGATCATTTCTCTGGAGGTTTTTGAACGGGTAAGGAGACGGAGTGTTCCCCGTAAAAAGGTTGCGGAAACAGGTTTTGCCAACGTATTCTCCGGGCTTGCCAGGTGCGGGGACTGCGGCAGGAACATGTCCTTCACTGGAGCAGGAGGAAAAAGGGGATCCCCCAAGCTGGTATGCGGAGGGTATAAGCTGTATGGAAAAAGAGAATGCACCAATCATTTCATGGAATACGAGCTTCTTTATAAGGTGATATTGGAAGAAATACGAAGTCTTCTTTCCTTCACGGAAGAGGAAAAGGCAGAAATTGACGCAGTGCTTCGGGAACTTTGCATCCCTGAAGAAATGTCCGGCGAAAAAAAGGCGGAGTCCCAACTCATAAGGAGAGAGAGGGAGCTTGAATGCATGATCGGAAAGCTCTACGAAGACCGGGTAAATGAACGGATCGGGGAAGAACGGTTTTATAAAATGCTGGACTTCTTTGAAAAGGAAGAAAAAGATATCAGGGACAGCCTGGCCCTGCTCCAAAAACCATGCCCTTTGGACCAGAAAGGAGGGTCTGACGCTTCCTGCCTGTTTTCTAAGTTGTTGGGGGAATTAAGCAAGGAAAATGGTCTTTCCTCTGATTTGCTGGGAACGTTCATAGACAGAATTGAGATTTTCCAAAGCTGCGAAGAAGAGAGAAAAGGTAATAAATGCCAGACCATCCGGATCTATTACAGGATTCTGGCTCCGTCAGAAGAAAGGGATGATAGGGCATAAATTTCCGCTGTCATGTGCATGGGGTTTGGATGCAATGCTGCCGGAATTATCGGCTGCCGGATCATCGACTCCCCTAGAGAACGGCTGATTGCCATGATCACAAATAATTTTGTGCCATGCAACGGACGTTTTCCGCAACCATACAAAGGGAAACAAAACTGTTCCTTGGAGCTGACAAGGAAGAAACAGCCAAATTAGCAATACCAGTTTATAGCCTTGACGATTGCGCAGATAGAATGAAAGCTTACCGAAAAAAGAATTTATTACACAGCAGGAACTGGCACGGTTTATGGGAGTAAAACACGTTACGCTTCGCAGCTGGGAACAAAAACAGGTAAAGCCGCCTTATCATATATGGCGGCTTTACAAACACTTATTTGATGATTCCCTCATGCTCCCGTGATTTTAGGTTTTCCAGTATTCTGTCAATAACGGCTATTTTTTCTTTAACCGATAAATTAGAATTACATAACCTACGTTCTATTACTTCTACATGGAATTCATTTATTTTATCCGAGAGGGAGTGAGAATCCATATTGTCAGAAACATGGATTATGATATTTTGAATACAATTCTTTTTCATTCGCTCCCTCCCTCTAAATCAACTAACTTATATCTATGAAAATATCTGTATGTCCTATGACACACTGGGAAACGGTTCTTTTCAGGTAAGTATGTATTTCTTGTAATAAATAAATAGAACCGCTTCCGCAAAGTGCATTGTAGTCTCATCCTGGCTGCGTATTAGGCCAGACGGACTCTCTCTGTCATATCGTTGTCACCTTTTCCTTACACGACCCATTCCACTTCATACTTAGCTGCCATTTCCGGATTCTGTTCAAAGAACTCCTTTGTGAAATTTTCAATTGTTGCAGTACTACCCCAGCACTTGTCCTGCAAAGATACAGAGGCGTCTCTTATTGCATTCATGAAAACCAGTTCCTGTTAATTGACCCGTACGAGACGCCCTGATTTATCATGGAAAGATAGCCATTTTCATGAGACAGCTTCAGGATGCCATCCGCTCCAATTACAGTTTTCTGGAAGTCATTGTGTGATAATTACTATGCATAACAAGATTAAACCTGCTTACAAAAGAAGGCAGGGCATCCTGCGCCATGGTATTTCCACGGACTGTGAATGGAGTAGAGGGAAAGTTTTATGATTTATGGGCAAAAGATCAGGAGTGGGCGCTTTATTATGCGCTAAAATATGAGGCAATTACTTATGCTCCGTCTCATTCGATTTAGATTTGTGATGAGGAATTGAAGAGATAAGAACCTGTTTGACATCATTGTCCCTTTTAACGGTATTGACATTTAACGGGCTCTTTGATTTTTTCTTCTGCGCCTTGCTTTAAAAGGCCGGTATTTGACGACAATCATGAAGCTGGTGCAAACAGCTTATCTAACCGCGGATTACAATAAGCGACGGTATGAAAGACTACTTTCACAGCCTTGAACGAGGCCAGGGAAAGTAGTCCCAGAATTGATTTTGCATCAACAATGCGGCTTCCATATTTGACCTCCACATCAAAATCCAGCTTACTTACCAGATTAACAAACCGGATAATCTGCTGTGTAGTCTGAAACGTTATAAATTTATGTTCCATGATAATTTCCTCCTTTTTGTACGGGTGCTTTTTTCGGTGATAGCTTCCGTTTGACGTTTTTTGAAAAAAAGAATGGATTATACCGGGAGCTTATTTGAAAAAAACAGACTTTATTAGGTTAAATATTGAGAAATGATTGAGTTAACGATCTCCTCCTTCTGGGTCTGGCAGCGGTAATTTGTAAGAAAGTCGTTTTTTTCCAATAATAATATAGGAAAAAGTCATTTGTTTTATAAGAGGGAAGGATTAAAATTAAGATATAAATCTTAAGAGGAAGAGGAGTTTGCAAATATGCAGAAAGATTTTTTTATACTGACCGGTAATGTGATTATAGATACTGAAATTAAAAGTGAACCGGTACGGCGGGCGGTCATGCGGTTCTACAGGGATCTTGCAATGGTATTAGAACCGAAAGAGGAGGGCCTGGAGAAGGATGGTCCGGGAAAAATATATTTGGAAAAAGGAAGCGCTGCAGCAGAAGAATTTCAGATTCATGTGGAAAATAACAGGAAGCTGATTGTTTCGGCCTCGGAGGAGCTGGGCTTTATTTACGCGCTGCTTTATATCAGCGAACACTGCCTGGGAATTCTTCCATTCTGGTTCTGGAATGACCAGAAGTTTGTAAAACAGAAAGGAATCCCGGTTCCATTTATGGAATACCATTCAGAGAAAAGGCCGGTTGCCTACAGAGGCTGGTTTATCAATGATGAGGTTTTAATCAGTCGCTGGGCTGCAAAAGAAAATGCGGAATATCCATGGGAAATGGCATTTGAAGCGCTGCTGCGCTGCGGCGGCAACACGGTAATACCGGGAACAGACAGGAATTCGAAAAAATATGCCGGTTTGGCGGGAGATATGGGGCTGTGGATTACCCAGCATCATGCGGAGCCGCTGGGGGCGGAGATGTTTCTGCGGGCCTATCCGGATAAAAATCCTTCCTACAAAGAGTATCCAGATTTATTCCGAGGACTTTGGGAGGAAGGAATTAAAAGACAGATGAACCATAAGATCATCTGGAATCTTGGTTTTCGGGGTCAGGGAGATGCTCCTTTCTGGGAGAACGATCCCCAATATGACACCCCGGAAAAGAGAGGGCGTCTGATCAGCAGCATCATGCAGGAACAGTATGATATGGTTAAAAAATATGTTGACGATCCCGTTTTTGGCACGAATCTGTATGGAGAAACTATGGAGCTGTACCAGCAGGGCTTCATAGAACTGCCGGAGAATGTTATCATGATCTGGGCCGATAACGGTTACGGGAAAATGGTGTCCAGAAGACAGGGAAACCATAACCCAAGGGTTCCGGCGCTTCCCGGTGAAGGATTGAGAGACAGAAAGCATGGAGTATACTATCATGTGTCTTTCTATGATCTTCAGGCCGCCAATGTGCTCACCATGCTTCCTAATAACATGGAATTTGTAAAAAAAGAGCTTGAAAACGCATACAATTGCGGCATTACAACACTGTGGCTCGTAAACTGCTCTAATATTAAGCCCCATGTTTACCCGCTGGATTTTACTGCCTCTTTATGGAACTCCCTGGAAACAGAACCTGAAACACATCTGGAACAGTACTTGAGAAACTATTACGGAAATGAAGCTTTGGAGGAAATGAAGGACTGCTTTCTAAAATATTTTGAGGCTGCGGTTCCTTATGGGGAGAAGGAGGATGAACACGCAGGCGAACAGTTTTATAATTATGTCACCAGAGTTTTGATCCATCAGTGGATGAAGGATGGAGGAAAAGCGGCCTGTGAGGAACTCCGGTGGTGTGGCCCCGCAGAAAACTTTTCCGCACAGCTTCAGTGGTTTGTATCAAAATGCGAAAACGGGTATCCTGGCTTTAAGAGCCTTCTGGATGTATGCGCCGGTCTGGTCAGCAGACTGAACGATGACAACGGCATGCTCTGGACGGATTCCATTCTTCTTCAGGTAAAAATTCACACGTACTGCCTGGAGGGGGTGACCCATTTTGGCAGGGGATATTCCGCTTATGAAAAGAATGATTATTACAAGGCATTTTACGAAATCGGCCAGGCGGCAGACTGCTTCGGGCAGGCGGATGAGGCCATGAAGGAATGCTCCCACGATAAATGGAACGGGTTTTATGATAATGACTGTCAGACAGACGTAAAGGAGACGGCGTACCTTCTTAAGCTTTTAATGGGATACATAAGGAATCTGGGGGACGGGCCATATTTTTATCAGTGGCAGAGGCAGGTGATCTATCCGGAAAGGGACAGAAAAATTATGCTCCTGTTAAACTATGAGAATCACTTAACGGATGAAGAACTGTACCAGGCAATGAAGGAAAAAGATTCTGGTAAATTTTGTAATAACCTATACTAATGGAAACTAAAATAACCGGCAACAGGTTCCTTTACAGGTTAATCTGTTGCCGGTTATAATATTTTGCCTTATACTGTATATAGTAAAAATGCCGGGGATGATCAGGAGGATTAAGTCGGTATTTTTCATACAGAATACAGGAAAATTACATTCTAATTTTTGGGGAAAAGAATTATACTTGCAAATAAAACGGTACTGTATTAAAAAAGGAGGCGTTCGATGAAAAAATATCGGGGATACTGGTACCGGAAATACAGCGATTTGAAACTGGCCGAAAAAATGATTATCGTTTACGTCATGATGCTGGGGATCTGTTTCCTTATAAGTGTTGTGGCACTACAGGTCAGCTTTAATATATATGATGGGAAATTATATGAAAAATCTCTGCAGGAACTGGATTTTTTTATTCAGGAGGTTAACCGGAGTTTAGATGAGGTGGAGGGAATCTCCTATAATATAGCATTGGATACAAAAATACAGGAACAGCTTTCTAAAATGAAAAGCTTAAAACGTTTTACCGCGGACTATTCTTATGAGGTTTATCAGCTCCGGATGCTGTTTAATAACGAGCTGACGAATTCTAATATGATTTCCAATATGGTATATACGGATGGAGATAAAACACAGTTTGTTGTGGGAATTGCGACCGGAACGATCAGTAAGGAACTGTATAACTCTGTGATGAACAGAATTCATGAAGCGAAAGGGGCCTATGTCGTGCAGCAGCCGATGGCAGAGTACCCATATTTGCTGACAGGACGGGACATCAGAAAACATATTGATGCAAGCTTGGAGTATCTTGGGAGTTTACTGATTACGTGTGATGTATCTGGAATGATTGAGAAGAATATCGACGATCTGGAAGCAGAGAGTTCGGCTCTCTGTGTTTACTCGGATGAGGGCGTGATCTATGAAAACCAGGAGCATATGATGAAGCGGATTCCCAACCTGAAAGATGAAAAAGGATATCAAATTATAAAAGAGAATGGGCAGAGATATTTTGTATGTCATTTAAAATCTTCCAAGACGGGTTGGACCTATGTGAATGTCTTTCCCTATTCAGAAATTTACGGACAGAATCAGAACCTGAGATATCTGATGATCGGAGGGTTTCTGCTGCTGTTTCTTGTCACCGCGCTGATTTTGAAGAAACTTGCGCATATGATTGTGAAACCGTTAGAACATTTAACGGGAAGTATGCAGATCGTGGAAACTGGGGACTTTGACCGGGCAAGAGCGTATTTGGGAACCAGTTCGCAGAAGGATGAGATCGGTCTGATGACTCAGGAATTTAAAGTAACACTGGATAAAATCGATAATCTGATTCATGAAAACTATGAAAAGCAGCTTCTGTTAAAAGATACAAAATACAAGATGCTGCAGGCGCAGATCAATCCGCACTTTCTTTATAACACCTTAAATAGTATTAACTGGATGATCCGAGCCAGAAAAAATGAGGAAGCGGCGGAAATGACGGTGGCGCTGGGCACGATTTTGCGGTCTGCCCTGAACAAACAGCAGTATGTCACCATTGAGGAAGAACTGGACAGTCTGAGAAAATATATGACAATACAGGAGTACAGGTATAGAAAGCGTGTGACTTTTTCTGTAGAATGCGAAGCAGCAGGCCGATACTTAATCCCGCATATGACATTGCAGCCTTTGGTGGAGAACTCTATCTACCATGGAGTCGAAAAGATGCTGATGCCGTGTACGATTTCCGTTACAATAAGAGAAGATGGGGAGCGGATTGCAATAACCGTATCTGATAACGGCCCTGGTATGACAGAGGAAGAACTGAAAGCGGTCCGTTCCTTTACCGCAGAGCCCAAAGGCCACGGCATTGGTTTGAAAAATATTTATGAACGATTAAAAATGGCGTTTGATCAGGTCGCGGGATTTAGTATAAGCAGTGTCTGCGGAAACGGGACTACTGTGACGATCACAATTCCGAAGGTAGAGGTGATGAAAGATGATGATTAAGGTATTGCTGGTAGACGATGAGGATATTGAGCGCGAAGCGATGGCAGAGATTATTCCGTGGAAGAAGTTGGATATGGAACTGGTAGATATGGCATGGAATGGCATTGAAGGACTGGAAAAAATACGGATGCACATTCCGGATATTGTAATTACGGATATCAAAATGCCGGTTATGGACGGAATTCAACTGATCCGAAATACAAAGGAGCTATACCCGGATATACTTTTTGTGGTGCTTTCCGGATACGGGGAATATGAGTACACCAGCAGAGCTATGGAGCTTGGAATCAGGCATTATATTTTAAAGCCCTGTGATGAGGAAAAGATTGTAGAAGTGCTGCAGGGCGTGAAAAAGGAACTGGCCGAGTTGGAGAATAGGAGAAAATCAGAACAGGAATATAAAAGTACCTTTGATCGAATGCTTCCCCGTGTAAAAGAACAGATCCTGGGGATTTTGATCACAAAAAAGGAAGTATCCATGTCTGATGAAATTCTTCTGGAAAAATTTATGGAGGATGTCAAAAATTCATTTGTTTTGCTCGGTATTCAGTCCCCCCAGGAGTGGGATCAGCTGGATCAGTTTGCGTTGACAAACATTTTAACAGAGCTTTTAGGTGTGGAAAATGTCTATATGAGCACTTCCACAAAGAATGAGATGATTTATCTGATTCCGGAAGAAATGGCAGGAAATCTGCGGCCGTTGATCATAAAGGTTCATAAGGAGTATGGAAAATATAAACAGATGAAGCTCCGTTCGGCGATCAGTAGAGCAGGAAGTATGGAGGAAGTCAGCATTCTTTATTCTCAGCTTCAGGAACTGTTCTTTTTTGGGGATCTGGAAGGGAAAATGGAGTTTATAAGCTTTGATCTGCTGGGCGGGACCAAAGAAAATTCCATTATGGTGCTGGATTACGATAGAATAAGGGCAGCGAAGGATTACGCCGAGGTGATTTTTGAGATCTATACTTCCTTTGTAAAGATGGAGATGCAGGGATTTTCAAAAAACAGGATTGCGGATTCCTTTCGTTTCTTCTTGAAAGTTTTCTGTGGAAAAGAAAACATCGATCTAAAAAACGAGAATACCTGGGATTTCCTCCAAGTAGTAATTGATAAATGTGCCGATTACTTGAAATTGTCATTACCAGATACAAAGGATGGATGCCGTATCAAGCATATCCTGTATGGCATATACCAGAATATCAAAAATCCGAACTTGAGCTTACAGTATCTGGCGAAGGAAGTGCTTTTTATGAACGAAGACTATTTTGGCCGTTTTTTTTATCGCTACACCAACGAAAAGTATTCTTCGTTTTTAGTCCGGATTCGTGTGGAGCTGGCAAAACGGCTGATGACTTTTGATCCGGATATCCGGATATCCGAATTAGCCGAGCAGATCGGATATCCTGCAGATGGGCAGTATTTTGCTAAAGTGTTTAAAAAGAACACAGGGATGGTACCGTCTGAATACCGAAAAATATTAACAGTCAATGAAAGTCGGAAAATTACAAATGAATGAAAAAAGAGCGTCTAAGAAAGATAAATCCTTTCAAAGATGCTTTTTTTTAAAGCTGTTTTTGTCGGAATTTTACAGATAGGTAATCTGGAAATTCCATTCTGATCTATATACAAAAACGCTATAATAAGGTTATCAAAACAAACAAAAATCAGGTAAGAAAAGGAGAGTTGTATTTATGAAAAGGTCTTTAAAAAAAATTACGGCTTTGGGTATGGCGGCGGCCATGGCGTTCTCGCTGGCAGGCTGTGGTTCCGGTAAAGGAGGGGAGACAACCGTAAGCGGAGGCAGCACGGCGGCTCCATCAGCAGAAACCTCAAAGACAGAGACACAGGCAAACAGTGCGGAAAGCGCCGGTGAACCGGTTACCTTAAAGATTACATGGTGGGGCGGCCAGGGGCGCCACGATTACACACAGAAGATGCTGGACGCATACACGGCTTCCCATCCAAATGTAACGTTTGAAGCGATGCCGTCAGGCTGGGATGGATATTTCGATAAACTGGCAACCCAGGCAGCTTCCGGTTCCATGCCTGATATTGTACAGATGGACTACCTTTACATCACAACATATGCGAAAAACAATTCACTGGCTGACTTACAGCAGTTTGTGGATGACGGAACCATTGATACATCAAAGATTGACGAAAATCTGCTTAACACAGGGAATATAAATGGAAAATTAAACGGACTGGTGCTCAGCAGCTCTTATTTATCAGTTGGTTATAACCCTGAGGTGTTGGCAGAAGCGGGAGCGGCAGAGCCGGCCAGCAGCTGGACCTGGGACGATTTTATCAAAACAGCCGAAACAGTGAAGGAAAAGACTGGTAAGTACGGAATGGCTGGCGGTCCGGTCGATGATACCAACTTATTTAATTACTGGGTCAGACAGCATGGAGAGAGCCTATTTAGTGAGGATAAGAAGGCAATCGGCTACGCGGATGACAAGCTCTGCTCTGACTTTATAAAAATGTGGGCTGACTTAATGGCAAAGGGCGCAGCACCGAATCCGGATGAGTATGCGGCGATTCAGACTCTGGGTGAGGAAGGAAGACCGGTTGTAACCGGGGAAGGCGCTATGCTGACAGAGTGGAACAACTACGCGACAAAGGTAAGCGGAACCAATGACAAGCTGAAAATGGTGACTCCGCCAATGGTTGCCGGTTCTGGCACCAAGGGACTGTGGATGAAGCCTGGCATGTTCTTCTCGATTGCAGAGACATCCAAGGTTAAGAAGGAAGCAGCTGAATTTATCGACTGGTTTGTCAATTCAGAGGAAGCCAACGATATCATGATGGCGGAAAGAGGAACCCCTGTATCATCCGAGATCCGTGATTACATGGTCGCATCAGGTAAATTATCGGATCAGCAGGCAGCAATGTTTAAGGGCGTGGAAGATGCTCTGGCACTCTGCGGTGAGACACCTGATCCTGATCCTGTGGGCATGTCAGAGGTGAACGAGTCCTTTAAGAACGCGGCTTACAGCGCATTCTACGGACAGGTAACTCCAGAGGAAGCAGCTGCTAAGTTCAGAAAAGACGCGGATGCAATACTTTCACGGAATAACTGATCGTCAGAAGGAGGGGACCATACAACATGGTCCCCTCTGATAATAAAGAGGAGATTGAATTATAATTATGAAAAGTAAAAAGAAAATCAGGCACGCCGACAATGCGGTTGCTTACCTGCTCATGACGCCATGGCTCGTTGGATTTATTGGAATGTGGCTGATTCCGGCGATTATTTCCATCTATTACTCCTTTACGGATTTTAATCTGTTAAATGATCCGAAAATCATCGGATTTGCAAATTATGCTCGTGCTTTTACACAGGACGAAACTTTTGTGCAGGCGCTTAAGGTAACAGTTCTCTATGTTCTGATACTGGTCCCATTGAGACTTGCATTTGCTCTGTTTGTAGCCATGCTTTTAAATAAGAAGCATAAAGGGCTTGGACTTTACAGGACACTCTATTACGTTCCATCCATCATAGGCGGAAGCATTGCAGTTTCTGTCGTGTGGAAACAAATATTCGGAAACAAGGGTGTGGTTATGACTTTACTTTCTGTGTTTGGAATCCATCAGACCACCTCATTTCTGGGTAATCCCAAAACGGCGCTCAGTGTCATTATTCTCATGGGCGTATGGCAGTTTGGTTCCTCTATGCTGATCTTCTTATCCGCATTAAAGCAGATTCCTTTTACTCTGTATGAATCGGCTATGGTGGATGGGGCGAAGCCTTCCTACACATTTTTCAGAATCACGCTTCCGATGCTGACCCCAACGATCTTCTTTAACCTGATTTTGCAGATCATCAACGGATTCCGTGTATTTACAGAAAGCTATGTAATCACCGATGGCGGCCCGTTAGACAGCACGCTGTCCTACGTGCTTTACTTATACCGCAGGGCATTTACCTACTTTGATATGGGCTACAGCTGTGCTCTTGCCTGGATACTGGTGGCAATTATCGCAGTCTTTACCGTGATTATCTTCAAAACGCAGAAGAACTGGGTATATTACGAGTCTGAGGAGGGGTGAGAGAATGGGAATGCATACAAAGAAAAAAATAAATTCGTTTTTGTTTCATGTAGGAGCGTGCGCGCTTGGATTTTTGATGATCTATCCCCTGCTCTGGCTTTTAGCCAGCTCCTTTAAGAGTAATGATACCATGTTTCTGGATACATATTCTCTGATCCCGAAGGTATGGGACATGACCACCAACTATAACAGTGGTTTTTCAGGAATTGGCGGTGTGAAATTTATCACATTTTTTACCAATTCACTGATTGTAACGGTTATTGGTACATTGGGCTGCGTAATTACTTCCCTGCTGGCAGCTTATGCGCTTTCCAGACTTAAATTTAAATTTTCCGGTTTCTGGTTCGGCTGTGTCATGATGACCATGATGATCCCCCCACAGGTTATGGTTGTTCCGCAATATATTATCTTAAAGCAGCTGCATTTAATCAATACGAGAACGGCGCTTGTCCTTCCGTGGATATTTGGAGGCGCATTTTTCATCTTTTTGATGGTCCAGTTCTTTCGTGGAATTCCGAGAGAACTGGATGAGGCGGCGGAAATTGATGGCTGCGGGAAGATAACGACTCTGTTCCGTATCCTCGTACCGGTGGTAAAACCGGCGATCATTACGTCATCCATCTTTGCATTTTACTGGATCTGGCAGGATTTCTTCCAGCCGCTCATCTTTATGAACAGCGTAAACCGCTTTACGATTCCGCTGGCGTTAAATATGTATCTCGATCCGAACTCTTATAATAACTACGGCGGTTTGTTTGCAATGTCCGTGATTTCACTGCTGCCGGTTATTCTGTTCTTTATCATCTTTCAGCGGTATCTGGTGGATGGAATCGCTATGGATGGAATAAAAGGTTAATTAAAAAACGAGCAGGAGTGATTAACTCTCCCCTGCTCGTATTGTGATTATCCCGATCGATTAAGCAAAATACTGTATCTGTAATCATTTGCTTATGAATTTGCTTAATACAATCCATTTACAAATTCTCCAGCCGCATTTCCTGCGGCAGTCCCCACCTCATTATAAGCCTTCTGATAATAGTGAAATTCATCTTTCATAAGGCCGCGGCCGCGCATGGTGTGAAAATTGTCACAAACCAACTCCACATCTGGAAGTTCGGCTGCTATGTCTAACTGCGTCTGACGGATTTTTGAATAATCAAATCCCCTTTTACCATTGTATTCGCCAATTGTAATCAGGAAGCAGGTTTCAATTCCTTTTCCTTTAAGGTGAGCAAACATATTTTTGAATCCTGTTTTATAATCAGTCGGAGAAGTCCCCAGATCCCCGTCAGTCTCTCCCTGACACCAGAGCATATAGCGGTGGCGGACTGCTATTTTCTGTTCTTTCAGATAATTCTCTGTGCGGTCAAAGCGTACGAGTGCATCGGATAAATAATCGCTGTTTCCCTGCCATTCACCAATAGCAGAGCCGCCCTTGCTTGCTGAAACCCCAATAACCGGTACTCCGGTCTTTGCATAATATGCATTGATGAAAGCCGTTACCATGGAACCGGTCTTCATTCCCGGTTCATAAATACCCTCCGGATTGTTTTCAGCCTCTCCAAAAGGCTCCTTAACTGCATGCAGGCATTCCGGATCGGAAACCGCACGATATTCATTTCCAGCCCCAGGCGTCAGTGTTGGTGCAGTCTCAGGCCACTGTTGTGAAGTAATGCCTCGTCCAGCCATATTCGATTGACCGAGAAACAGAAATACGTCAAATTCTTTTTCCATATCTTCCTCCGTTTTACCATGAATAAATTATGTGTATGATTAAGCTGCCGTATGGTAATCAGACTCAGTGTGAGCCGTGCTATTTATATGTAATCATTATACAGAGGAAGAAGATAGTGTCAAACATTATTTTCTGATTTTTCTAAATTGTAGGTTTTTTTCAGATTTTAAGCAGGTAAAATCCATTTTAATTCCAGATAGAAAGGGTATGATAGAAAAAAAAGGAGGTATAAAGTACTATGTTTCAGGGCCAGAAAAAGTTTTTGACATTTAGTTATGACGATGGGGTAACACAGGACAAGCGGCTTGTGAAAATATTTAATAAATATGGACTGAAAGCTACCTTTAATATAAATTCCGAATTACTTGGAACTCCGGGGTATTTAAGACGGGAAAACATGTGGATCGGACATAATAAAATTGAACCGGAAGAAGTATCTGAAGTATATAAAAATCATGAAGTTTCGGCTCATACACTTACGCATCCCCGTCTGACGGAATTAAATGATTATGAAGTAATTCATCAGGTTGAAGAGGATAGAAAGAAGTTAGAGAGTCTTATAAAACAAGAGGTGGTGGGAATGGCATATCCCGGAGGCGGGATCAATTATGATGAACGTGTAGCAGATATCATAAGGAGAAATACAAAAATACAGTATGCCAGAACTACAATAAGCAGTTATAATTTTGATATACAGAAAGATTTACTGCAATATAAGCCCACTGTGTATCACTTGGAATTTGATAAAATGATGGAACTTGGAGAGAAATTTTTAAAGTTAAATACAGAGGTTTTGCAGGTTTATTATATTTGGGGACACAGCTATGAATTTGATTACTATGATAGTTGGAATGAATTTGAAAAATTCTGTGAAATGATGGCTGGACATGATGATATCTTTTATGGAACAAATAAGGAAATACTGCTTTAAAAGTCGGTTTTTTCCTGTTCTCTTGTCTGAAAATTACCTTTGTATAAAAAATTATTATGATAGAATGTTAGAAGAAAAATCAAGTTTTGTAAGAGGAGGATATATTATGAGAAAAAGAATGAAGAATGTGCTGGCATTGGGGCTTGTTGGTATCATGATGGGGTCATTGGCAGCTTGCGGCGGCAATGAAAGTAATCATGCGGCTCAAAGCGTCAGTGCTTCGGCAGATCACACAAGCGAGGGAGAACAGGCAAATAGGAATGCCGGGGAACCTGTAACCTTAAAATTTTCATGGTGGGGAAATCAAAATAGACACGAATATACTCAAAAAATTCTGGATAAATACACGGAACTTCATCCAAATGTTACTTTCGAAGCACTTCCATCTGGCTGGGACGGATATTTTGATAAATTATCAACACAGGCTGCTTCCGGGGCTATGCCCGATATCGTCCAAATGGATTACTTATATATTGCAACCTATGCGAAGAATCATTCAATTGCAGATTTACTGCCTTATATTGATAATGGTACGATCGATGTCTCTGAAATTTCCGAGAATGTTTTAAACACAGGAAAAATAGACGATAAAATGGCAGGAATCGTTGGCGCAACAGGGACAATTGCAGTGGGATATAATCCAGAAGTGTTTAAGGAAGCAGGACTGGAAGAACTAAATCCGTCAGGCGATTGGACGTGGGATGATTTTGTAGCCACAGCAAAGGAGATTAAAGAGGCAACTGGAAAGTTAGGTGCTGCTTCAGGTCCGGTTGATGATACAAACCTTTTTAATTACTGGGTAAGGCAGCATGGAGAACAATTGTTCAGTGATGATAAAAAATCTTTGGGATATGAGGAGGATCAGATCCTGGCAGATTATCTGGATATGTGGAAGGGGCTGATGGATGCAGGCGCTGCGGCTAATCCAGACGAATATTTACAGATTCAGACATTAGGACAGGAAGCCGGACCTGTAGTAACCGGAGAAGCAGGCATGATTAATGAAAATAATAATTATGCAAGTAAGATGAGCAGCAGAAACAGTAATCTGAAAATTACAACTCCGCCAGTCAATCCTGATAATAAAAAGGCAATGTGGAATAAGCCAGGGTATTTCCTCTGTATATCAGAAACATCTAAAGTTAAGGAAGAGGCAGCGGCGTTTATAAACTGGTTTGTTAACTCAGAGGAAGCGAATGAAATTATGATGGCAGAAAGAGGCGTGCCGGCTCCTGCAAACGTGCGGGAATTTTTAATTAATTCTGGAAAAATGGACGAGAAGCAAAAAGAAATGTTTGAATATGCAGATACGGTAATAGAGTTCTCCGGGGAAACTCCTGCACCAGACCCAATTGGCATTGCAGAAGTGGGAGAAAGTTTTAAGAACAGTGCATATAAAGCATTTTATGGACAGATATCGACAAAAGAAGCGGCAGAAAATTTCCGAAAAGAGGCAAATGAAATATTAGCACGTAATAACTGATTATAATACTGGCGGCGCAGAAATAGAATCGGAGACATCTCTCAGAAGATGCCTCCGATTTTGTGCATAATGGTGATTTTAACCTGATTGAAGTATATAAGTATATTAAAATTACCACAAAGTCGGATTTTTTCAGCCAAGTTATCGGAATATTACATAGGAAAGGAAGCCCGGTTTGGATAGAATATAGGAAAATCTTGAAGGCTGTTTTAGGGAGCCTTAAACAGCAGAAGGAGTAAAAAAGGAAAGGGAGAATTGTATGAGATTGAAGCAGAGAAAATGGTTTCGGCGTATGACAGCAGCAGTCCTTGTGACCAGTATGACAATGGCATCGGGTATGTTTTCACTGGCCTCACCGGAAAGCGGAGGAAAAGCAGCCGATACGGGTTACTGGAAAGAAATTACAGCAGTAGATTTCAGTGGCATGGACAGCCTGGATGCATTGCCCGGCGGCTGGACGGTCAGCGCAGGTTCCGGAACGGCGGAGCTGGCTGACGCAGGAGAAGGAGCGGAGGGAAAAACGCTTAAGCTCACACGGACAGGGGATGGGGGCAACACACAATTAGTAAAAAATTCACTGGGAATCGAGAAAAGTCAGTACACTTATGTGTCCGTAGAGACGAAGCTGAAGCTTGGTACGGAAAGCCATGCAAATCAGTGGAGCATCCCGTACATGAAAGATAAAAGCGGACAAGTGGCTTACACACTCTTTGTTGACGGAGACTGGGATCAGTTTAAGACGCATGTTGAAAATAAGAATAACCAGAAGGCGGCAGGCGCTGCTGCTCCGGGAACGTGGCAGACTGTCCGCATGGATATTAACCTTGAAACAGATACATTCCGTGTTTCTGTGGATGGCGCCTATGTGCTGTATGATGAGAAGGCGAGAACCGTGGGAGACAGTCTTGATACGATTCAGTTCTATTCGGACAGCTGGGGCCGTGGAACCGTTTATATCCAGTCTGTAAAAGTAATGGGCCAGCAAAAGCATGAAACGGCCGCGGCATACTACGTGAGCAGCGACGGCGACGACAACGCGGCCGGTACTTCTGAGGAAACCGCATGGAAGACTCTTGGCCGTGTGAACCGGGAACATTTTATTCCCGGAGACCAGATTCTGTTCCGGTGCGGCAGCGAGTGGGAGAACGAGACGCTGTTTCCCCAGGGAAGCGGCAGCGCAGAAGAAAAAATAGTCATCGGTGCCTATGGCGAAGGTGCCATGCCTAAGATTTCCACAAATGGTAAAGCCGCTGATGCAGTATGCCTGTACAATCAGGAGTACTGGGAAATTACCGGTTTGGATATTTCTAATACCGTGGAAGGATTTTCGCAATTATCGGGAAATGGAACCGGAGACGGAACTCCACCCATAACCAATAATGCCGCCCGCGATGAGAAGGACGGCAAACTGTTGGGCGATTACCGGGGAATCCATATCGCAGGCCGTGATGTGGCTTCTTTAAAAGGCTATCATCTCCATGATCTAAAGATACATGATGTGACCGGAGTAGTGAGCTGGATTGGAGATACAGGACTTAAGGATGCCGGGATTATGAACAACGCAGGACTTGACGGCTCCAAGCGTACCGGCGGAATCTTGATTGAGTGTCTGAGTCCCAGCGGCAACCAGCCGACTCAGTTCAGTGATATTTTGATCGAGGACAGCGAATTTATCAATAATTCCTTCTGTGCTGTTACTGTTAAGCAGTGGAACGGTTCCGGCAATCAATACTCGACAAATCCGGGCTGGGCGAATCGAAGCAAAACAAATGGGGCACCGGACTACTACGATTCAAACTGGTATCCCCACAGCAACATTATCATTCAGGATAACTACATCAACCAGGGTGCTTCGGCTTATGCCTGCAATGGTATTTACTTAACCAGCAGCAGGGATTCCGTGATTCAGAGGAATGTTCTGGAACATATCGGAACCTGCGGAATCGAACTGTATTTTACAGACAATGTGGCAGTTCAGTATAATGAGGTGTCTGACATAATTCATAAGGGCGGCGGCGCCGATAACAACGCTATTGATCCGGACTGGCGGGTAACAAACGCTTTGATCCAGTACAACTACATTCACGATGCAGGAGAAGGGTTCCTTCTGTGCGGTGTTGAGTTTAACTCCGGAGTGATCCGTTATAATCTGGTACAGGATTGTAGCAGCAGCTACGTCCATTATTCCATGGGAAGCGGATACTTCCAGATTTATAACAATATATTCTATCGCAGCAAAGACGGTAACGGCACCAGCAATTTCGACCCATGGGGCGGTGGAAATGTTGCCTACTTCAATAATGTATTCTACGACGGCAAAAAAGAGGGATTTAACTTCAGCGGCGGGAGCAGCTTTGCTTTTGACAATAATGCATATTACGGAACAGCACCTACAAGTAAGGACAAAAATCCGATTCTGCTGACAGAAGATCCATTTGAGGGTGAAGCACCGTCTCTGGAAAGAATGGGAAGTTTTGAAACCGGTGTTCTTCTGGAAGCAAATGGCTTAAGACCCAAAGCGAATTCTCCTCTGATTGGAGCAGGGGTAGATAAGGATCCTAACGGATACAGCATAAATGAGGGGCTGAAATCAAGGGGAACGAAGTTTAATTTTACTCCATTGGATCAGTCAGATACCGATTTCCTGGGTAACTGTATCAACATTGGAAGAGTGGATTATCCTACATTTGAAAAAGCGGGTGTTGAGGCGGTTTTTGATTCAGCAAAGACACAGATTGAAGCGGACAGTGCCGCACCGACAATTGGCATGTTTGAAGTCCGTCTGGCTCCTGATGCAGTCATTCTCCGGGGCAGCGTTACGGAGGGGTTAAATCCGGCTGCCAGTGTGGATGTGGAAGTGACGATTGGGGACAAGACCGTTACAGCAAAGACTAATGAGAGCGGTGCCTACTCCATTATGGAAGGACTGGTTCCCGGTGAAGCTAAGATCACAGTAACGCATGGCGGAAAAGACATAACTGATACTATTACGCTGGAAGGCGGTAAGGTTAATCAGCACGATATAGCGATTCCAATGGAGGAGATGCCGGAAGCATTTTTAAATACGGTAATTGATGAGAACTTTGATGCACCGACAGAGCCTGAGAACTTCGGATTTTCATTTGGAACGAAAGTTGAGGATGGAAAGCTGGTACTTACGGCAGGCGGTATGGGAAATGCAACTACCGCAGTCAAAACCTTTGGACCTGGAGTTACAGGACAGAGGGGAATCGACTTAACGTTTGATTACTTCTGCAAAGCAGGAAATAAACAGGGATTTGAATTCCGGGATTCCTACGGAAGACTGTTGTTTGCAATTTGTGCGGCAGCAGATAAGAATGATTTGAGATCATCCGTAACCGGAGGCGCCGTGGATGATTCAAAGGCGGCAGCAACGGAAGAACCGGTCTGGGACCATATCGACATGAACAAGAACACGACTTATAAAATCCGTATACATGCTGATTTTGAGGAGAAAACGGTCAGCTACTCCATCGCGGAAGCAGACGGCAAGGTTGTTGCACAGAAAGTTGACGAACCGACAGAGGCTGTCAATCTGGCGAAAATGATCTCCTGCAACTGGTGGGATGCCAAGCCTCAGTATATTGATAATTTCAAGCTGACTGCGCCGGAAGAAACATCGGAACTGCCTCTGGAAGGAAATACGGTATATGCTTTTGGTGACAGTATCGTTGCCGGACATCAGTATACGAAACACAGCTTTGCCGATTTTGCAGCAGATCAGGAGGGAATGGAGCTTCGGAAATTTGCGGTAAACGGTGCAACAATTATGGAGGCCAATTATTCAGGCGGACAGATCCTGGCCCAGATTAATGACGCGCCGGAAGAAACACCGGATTACGTGATCTTTAACGGCGGGACAAATGACGCGGAGTATCTTGTGGATAAGGACAATGAAGCTTTTGGTACCATAGGTGAAAGCAGTGATCCGGAGTCCTTTGATCCAGATACGTTTGCAGGGGCATTTGAGAAGACAATCCATGAAATGAAGCAGAAATGGCCGGGAGCGCAATTAATCTATGTAGCGGTACATAAACTCGGTTCACGGGATGAAATTGTACAGGAAAAACTTCATGAGCTGGAACTGATGGCCTGTGCAAAGTGGGATGTGGCTGTAGCCAATCTCTATGACGACGCGGAATTAGATACCAGAAATGAGACTCACAAGAATAAGTATACTTTTGATTCCCTGGGCAGTAATGGTCTGCCTGGAACAAATGGATCAGGAACGCATCCAAACTTTGCTGCAATTGAAGAATTCTATCTGCCGGCAGTTACTGAGGCGCTGCGCAATCCTGAGGTGCCGTCAGCAGAGAAGGAGGCCTTGACAGCTCTGATTGAAGAAGCTGAAAAAGAAGCAGAGAAGACAGATATCTACTCTCCGGAAGCGATTGAAACCATCAAAAAGGTGATTGAAGAGGCCAGAAAGACAGCAGAAAAACCGTATGTAACCCAGAAGGAAGTAGACGATCAGATAAAGGTGCTTAAGAAGGCTGTTGATGAACTGAAGGGAACAGAAAACGGTTATTACACGGAAAGTATTAAAGTAACAAAAGAGCCTGACCAGACAGAATATGCAGTCGGTGAAGTGTTCGGGCCTGACGGAATGGAAGTCACTGTGTTCGAGAAAGCCAGCGCAAGCAACGCCGCCCGGTCGAGAGAACTTTCTCCGGAGGAATATGAGGTAGAGCATGACAGCTTCCATACCCCGGGATCGAAGAAAGTGACCGTTGTATACCATGCAGTCAACAAGGAAGGGGCAGAAGAGGATTTCAGTGATTCCTTTACTGTTGAAGTGATGGAAGTACCGGAGGGTGAAGTTTATACTACCGAAATTGAAGTTACGAGAAAACCAAATAAACTGTCGTATGAGACCGGTGAAGCGTTTGATCCGGCAGGAATGAAGGTTGTGGCTTACGAAAAAGCAAGTGCCAGTAATGCGACCCGGAAGGCGAGGGAACTTGAACCGGATGAGTACCAGGTAGAACATGAAGAGTTCGATACGGCCGGAACGAAAAAAGTTGTGGTACGGTACGAGGCGGTAAATGAGGAGGGGAAAGACGAAGTATTTACAGATTCCTTTACCGTAAAAGTAGCGGAAGCCTGGGAAGAGTATTATACAACAGGAATTGAAGTAAAGAAAAAACCGGATAAGACGGTTTATAAGACCGGCGAGGACTTTGATCCGGAAGGCATGAAGGTAGTGGCCTATGAAAGAAGGGCAAGCTCCAGCAATGCAGAACGCAGGGAAAGAGTGCTCTCGGAGGATGAGTATGATCTGGACATTCCGTCCTTTGAAGCCCAGGGAAGCAAGACAATCAAAGTGCTGTATGACGGCGTGGATAAAAACGGTGAGGAAAAAACCTTCCGTGACAGCTTCACAGTCAAGGTTCTGGGACGTTCGGTAAATAATGACGATAATAACGATAACGATGATGATAATGTGACCTATACGCCGAATGACAATGTAACCGGAACGTGGCTGGGTGGACAGAATGAGCCATGGAAGTTTAAAAAGAATAACGGAACGTATGCGACAAATGAATGGGCGAAGATCAATGGGAAATGGTATCATTTCGATCAGGAAAGTAATATGCAGACCGGCTGGCTGATTGACCAGAATAAATGGTATCTGCTGAATCCGGACGGCTCCATGTGTGCCGATAGCTGGGCACTGGTGAATGAAAAGTGGTACTATTTCAATTCGGACGGCTCGATGAAGTGTAATGAGTGGTATTTCTACAAAGATAGCTGGTATTATCTCGGGGCTGATGGAGACATGCTGGTTAATGGAATGACACCGGATGGATATCTGATTGACCAGGAAGGACGCTGGAAACGTTAATTTGAATCAATAATCAATGGGGAAGATACAACAGAAAATTAGTTGTTTCTTCCCCCCAATTATTATACCAGGGGATTATGCTTTAATTTTATTAATATTGTTATGGGGGAGGTGGATATTACTTAAAGTGTCTCTAATTTTAAAAGTCTTAAGGAACTTAGGTCCCTTAAGGGATTGAAGATTTATCTATGGATCGTTTAACAGTAGCAACTATAGTACTCCAGCAAATTAGTGCATATATCCACATGCACTAATTTGCTGGAGTGCTATAAGGAGATAATCATCAACAGTTATACAAATAATTTGAGAAAATATAATAAAAAATGTGGGATTTTTATGAGTGTTGTTAGCTTTTGTTTGGAGAATTGTATATTATAATAAGGTATTAAATAAAAAGTTTCTTACTAATCTATAAATTGCCGGAAGCTTCAGGAACTGATGAAATAGTATAATCGGTATAATACATGGAACCTGGACTGGTAAGAATGGCAGGAATATGATATTATGTGGATAAGATGTACTGCAAATATTTTAGAAAGGATAGAAGGCATGGGAGTAAAAAGAATCTTACCGATAGGAAATGATGATTTCCGTAAATTACGTGAAAATGACTCCTATTACGTGGATAAAACCCTGATGATAAAGGATTTTATTGAGATGAAGGATGAAGTGGCCCTGATTGCCCGTCCCAGGAGATTCGGAAAGACATTAAATATGACAATGCTTAGGGAATTTTTTGACATTGAAATAGATAGCAGGGATATTTTTGATGGATTGGCAATCATGAATACGGAATATGTGGATCTGATGAATTCAAGGCCCGTTATTTATTTTACATTTAAAGATTGTAAAGGAACAACTGCTGATGAACTGTTACTTCTTGTTAAACAGAAGCTGTATCAGGAATATCTGCGATATGAAAAACTTTTGCGGGATAAAATGGATAAGGACTCTTTTGAATCAAAAGATTTTTATGCTATGATTCAGATTCTGAGAGATCCACAAGCTCCTCATGCCCTTTATTCTACTGCCATTCAACAGTTGACGCACTTTGTAAAGGAAGCTTATGGCTTTAGCCCAATTCTTTTAATTGACGAGTATGATCAGCCCATTATAAGCAGCTATGAATTTGGTTACCACCATGAAGTTGGAACATTCTTTTCCAATCTTTATGGGAGTGCAATGAAAGGAAATGCTGCATTAAGCCAGGCGCTTCTTACGGGAGTACAGAGGGTCGCCAAGGAAAGCATATTTTCTCAGTTTAATAATGCAAGGGTTTATACAGTGCTGCACAAACAATATGCCTCATATTTTGGTCTCACTGCTCCGGAGACAGAAAAACTTTTAATGGATTATGGACTTACATTGAATGAAAATGTGCAAGACAAATACGATGGCTATTGTTTTGGAGGTATAGAGATGTATAATCCGTGGTCCATTTTAAATTATGCTGACATGGGTTCTCTGGATAATTACTGGATTAATACATCTTCTAACTTTTTGGTGAAAAAGGCATTGGAGACAGCAGATAAGCAGTTTTGGGATGACTTTGATCAGCTGGCGGAAGGAAAAGAAATCCCCATATGGCTTACCTTAGAGACTTCCTATATAGAGAGGGATAGTAATTACAGCTTGTGGGGGCTTCTGGTAAATTCCGGATATTTGACGGCCTTAAGACGGATTGATTCCAATACTGTGGTTGTAAAGATACCTAATGATGAAGTGATGTCGGAGTTTCAGATGCTGATTGCTGAAATATCAGGAGTTGACGGACTGGATTTACAGCAGATGCTTTCCTGCCTTCTTAAAAAGGATATGAAACGCTTTTTAGAATTATATCAGAATATTGTCATATCATGCACCAGCTATATGGATGCCAGAGAAAATGCGTATCATATGATGTTTTTGGGGATGTGCATTGCGCTTAGAGGGTCTTATAAGGTGACTAGTAACATTGAAGCTGGATATGGGAGAAGTGATATTACTCTGGAGGCCTTGATGCCTACCCACAGTCATGTGATTGTTGAATTTAAGCAGGGGGAAGATTTAGAACGTCTGAAGGAGGAAGCGTTACAGCAAATACTTGATAACCGATATTATACGGGACTGAAAGGCGAAGTAATCTGTATTGGCTTGGCTCACGATAAAAAACAGTGCAGTATGAAGTATAAGGTATTAAATATAGAGAATGGGACTTCCCGATTGGTGTGATTGTTAAAAAGCATAGGAATATTTAAAGGAAAAATAATCAGCTTGGTTCTATATTTAATGCTGCCGAAACAAGATATGGAATGGCATTTCATTACTGTTTTTATCTCTTAATAATTAGAAAAGGGGAGGATTTAAAGAACCTCCTCTTTTCTGGCTAATTGTCTCTATGATACAGAAAAAGGACGGTGAATAACTTTTGAGAATCTTTATTTACAGCCGAAAGTCGATTTACACTGGCAAGGGGGAAAGTGTTGAAAATCAGATTGAAATGTGCAAAGAGTATATTTTTACCAAACTCCCCCATGCAGATCAAGCAGTGATAACTGTTTATGAAGACGAAGGTTTTTCTGCAAAGAACACAGACAGACCACAGTTTCAGCAAATGCTCCGTGACATAAAGGCCAATAAACCTGATTATGTTGTTTGTTATCGTCTTGATCGTGTCAGTCGAAATGTCAGTGATTTTTCTTCCCTGATTGAGGATCTGAATAATCACGATATTTCTTTTATCTGCATCAAAGAAGAATTTGATACATCAAAACCTATGGGAAAAGCTATGATGTATATAGCTTCTGTTTTTGCCCAACTGGAAAGAGAAACCATAGCAGAACGTGTCCGTGATAATATGCTGATGCTGGCAAGGACTGGCCGCTGGCTGGGGGGTACTACCCCAACAGGATTCACCTCCGAAAAAATGCAGGAAATCGTTATTGATGGTAAAGTCAAAACTTCATGCAAATTAAAGGACAATCCGGAAGAATTAAAAACCGTTGACTGTATTTTTGAAAAATTTTTGGAACTTCGCAGTGTGTCGGGTGTCAGTAAATACTTAATCAAGCAGGGAATCGTATCACGTACCGGAAAAATATTTTCATTATCAGGCATAAAAGAGATTTTACAAAATCCGGTTTATTGTATTGCTGATGAAGATGCGTGGGACTATTTTACAGAACATCAGGCAGATGTTTGCTTTAATAAGTCTGAGTGCTCCGGGAAATATGCTTTGTTAGCTTATAATAAACGTGATTACAGAAAAAAGAATGCTCCGCGGCAGGATATAGATAAATGGATTGTATCCATTGGAAAGCACAAGGGGCGTATATCTGGTAAAAAGTGGGTAGAAATTCAGAATACCCTGAAGAACAATATACCGACAGGAAAGAAACCTGCGGTCATGCACAATGACTATTCCCTGCTGTCTGGTTTGATCTTCTGTGGCAAATGCCAAAGCCGCATGTTTGCAAAGCAGAGGAGCGGAAAAAGCGGAAACCGTGATTTGTATGATTATATCTGTAACAATAAATTGCGTGGAGGTTTAGCCTTATGTGACTGTCAGAATATCAACGGCCAGCAGGCAGATGATTTGGTTTGCGAATATCTTTTGCAGTATACCAATGAAAATTCAGGTATCTACAAGCTGTTGGAAAAGCTGAAACGTGATTTACAGGGGCAAGTTCAAAAAAACCCCATGGCAGATATTGATGAGAGAATAAAAAAAAGCAACAGTGAGATTGAGAACTTAATCAATACATTATCACATGGGAATTTAGGAACTGCTTTCATTGAACGAATAAACGCCAGAATCACGGAGCTTGACAAAGAATTATCTTCCTTAAAAGAAGAGCAAGCCTATCTGCAAAAAGATATTAATATCATAAGCGACAGGGAAATTCAAGTGGATATGCTGTCTACGGTACTATCCAGCTTCAAGGATAATTTTGACAGGCTGTCCATTGAGGAGAAGCGGACCTTAATCAAATTGCTGGTCAAGAAAATTGTCTGGGATGGAAAGGATCTTCATATTTTTATTGACGGCGAGTAAGGAACTGTCAGCCCTTTACTCGTCGTACGGAGTAAAGTTGCCTTTTGGGTGGTGGCGCATTTCCCACCATGATCGCCATTATCACCATGTTCTTTGTAGGAGGAGCCTCCGGTGCATTTTCCTCCATATTGTCGGCGGCCATCCTGTCAGGCGTGATCATTCTGGGGATTTTCATGACACTTGTCATATCAAAGCTATTGTCGGCAACCATATTAAAAGGGGTCCCCTCTTCCTTTACCCTGGAGCTGCCTCCTTATCGAAGACCTCAGATCGGCAAGGTCATTGTGCGTTCCATATTTGACCGAACCCTGTTTGTATTGGGCCGTGCCATCTCAGTGGCGGCTCCGGCCGGCCTGGTCATCTGGCTTCTGGCCAATATAACGGTGGGAAATGCCACACTGCTGGCTCACTGTTCCGGTTTTCTGGATCCTTTTGCCAGACTCATGGGCTTGGATGGAGTTATCCTTCTGGCATTTATCCTGGGTTTTCCGGCCAATGAAATCGTGGTTCCCATTATCATCATGGCTTACACGGCAGAAGGGAGTCTGCGGGATATCAGCGATTTATCCGTCTTAAGAGAACTTCTTGTAGCCAATGGCTGGACCTGGATCACTGCTGTCAGCACCATGCTGTTTTCCCTGATGCACTGGCCCTGCTCCACAACCTGCCTTACTATCAGGAAAGAGACCCAGAGCATAAAATGGACGGCTGTTTCCTGGCTGGTACCCACTGTAACCGGGTTTGTGGTGTGCTTTTTATTCACGACCGTTGCAAGGGCCTTTCTCTGATGTTTAAAACCCCTTTTATTTGTCTACAATAGGGGTAGAATACCCAATGGGAAAGGAGGGTGAAGCGTGAGCCGAATCTACCACGTTTACGCCCTGTCAGACCGGTTGAAAGCCAGAAGAATCGAGGGCGAGATTGCCAAGGTTGACGGGGTGCAGGATATCAGAATCTCGGAAGACTTAAAAGAAATGGATATTGAGGTTGATACGGGAAAAATATCTGCTGTGATGGAGCGGGTGGTGAACATCTGCAGCCGGATATCCTACGGATGTGAAGTGAAATATAAGTTTATTTAACCGAATCAAGCAAGCAGCGAAGCGGATTGCGAATATCCGCTTGACATTACACGAAAAAGAGCGGCCAAAGAGGCTGCCCTTTTTCGTGAGAAATCATTTGTGAACACTTTTTGCGTACTCACCTATTTTTTTGTCCATGTTGGAAATATGTTTTGTGAGCCAATCCACGACCATCTGATTGGCATTTAAAATCACCAGTAAGTTGCCTCCGGAAGACTTGTATTCACTGCGTATTTTGTCCAGCTGTGCGATGAAAGCGGTATGAGCCTGCTTCTGCTCCCCATAGCCGGGGTAGTGAATGCTGATCATATACCTTTCTTCGTCTGCAAAATGCTTTTTTGTGTAATCATCCAAAAAGTCAAGAAGTTCTCCTACATATTCTTTGGCCCGGTTATTCTTCCCTGCTTCAAACAGCTTTTCTGCTTTATCGAACCACATTTTATGCTGATCGTCAATCATTGATATTCCTACAGATAAATTTGGTGTCCACGGCATAGCAATTCCTCCTAAAGTAAATAAAAAGATTTATGTATCTTCCTATATTTTATAATAAAATTCCAGAAAATTCAACTCTAGATATAAAATGGAAGGGCATTTTACGTAAAAATTTGAAAATTTCTATTAAATATACGGCTGCCCAGGAAATGGGAGAAAACCCCGGTCAAAATGTGCGGATAAAATTGACGTACCTTCCCGGTAATGCTATAATTTTAATTTAGTATACAGTAAGGGAGAACAAACATGGAGACAGAAGGAATCCGTCTGAATAAATTTTTAAGTGAAGCTGGGATATGTTCCCGAAGAGAGGCGGACCGCTTCATTGAGGCTGGAAAGGTTTCCATAAACGGACAGGCAGCCACGCCCGGTCAGAGGGTTTTTCCCGGCCAGTCAGTTACCGTAAACGGACGGACCGTTTCTGCGGGAAAGGGAGATCAAACCCATAAGGAAGATCCGGTACTTCTGGCAGTCCATAAGCCAAAAGGCATCGTCTGTACCACATCGGATAAAGACCGTGCCCCCAACATCGTGGATATGGTGAATTACCCCGCGAGGATTTATCCTGTGGGACGCCTGGACAAGGATTCGGAAGGGCTGATCCTCATGACCAACCAGGGCTCTCTGGTGAATAAAATAATGCGCAGCGGAAATGCTCATGAAAAGGAATATCTGGTGAAGGTCAACCGCCCGGTTACCGATGATTTCATCCGGAAGATGAAAAAGGGAGTATTTCTTCCGGACTTAAATGTGACCACCAGTCCCTGCCGTGTGACAAAGGCAGGAGAAAAAGCATTCCGCATTATTCTGACCCAGGGGCTAAACCGCCAGATCCGCCGAATGTGCGGCCAGCTGGGCTTTGAAGTACGGATGTTAAAACGATTGCGGATCATGAATGTTGAACTGGGAGATTTAAAGCCAGGAGCTTACCGGGAGCTTTCGAAAAGGGAGTACCACCAGATGAAAGAGGCCTTAAAAGGCTCGACAAATCGTTCCTATAAAGAACAGAAAAAGGAGATATCTGATGGACGCTAAAATAAGCAGAATGAAAGAGCTGGTCAGCCTTCTCACGGCAGCAGGAAAGGCCTACTACCAGGAAAGCCGGGAGATCATGAGCAATTATGAATATGACAGGCTTTACGATGAGCTTAAGGATTTAGAAGAGGAAACCGGAGTCATTCTCTCCAAAAGCCCGACGCAGAACGTGGGATACCAGGTTTTAAGCGAGCTTCCCAAGGAAGCCCACGAAACACCCATGCTTTCCCTTGATAAGACCAAGAGCGTGGAAAGCCTGCAGGAGTGGCTGGGCAGCCAGACGGGAGTGCTGTCCTGGAAGCTTGACGGGCTGACCGTAGTCCTTTCCTACAACCAGGGGACCCTTCAAAAGGCCGTAACCAGGGGAAACGGAGAGATCGGTGAGGTCATCACAAACAATGCAAAAGTATTTTCCAATATTCCTTTAAATATATCCCATAAGGGAGAACTCATCCTGCGTGGGGAAGCAGTGATTAAGTATTCGGATTTTAACCGGATCAACGAAGAGATCGGGGAGTTAGCCGCCAGATACAAAAACCCCAGGAATTTATGCAGCGGTTCCGTAAGGCAGCTAAACAACCAGATCACTGCCCGGAGAAATGTAAACTTTAAGGCATTTGCTCTTGTAACGGCAGAAGGTGTTAATTTTCTTAATTCCAGAAAAGAACAGTTTGAATGGTTAAAAAAGCAGGGTTTTGATGTGGTGGATTATCGTATGGTGACAAGGGATACTCTGCCGGAGGCTGTAGAGGAGTTTTCTGAGTCCATTTCCAGCTATGATGTTCCATCAGACGGCCTGGTGCTTTTGTTTGATGATATCGCTTACGGAGAAGCCCTTGGACGTACGTCCAAATTTCCCCGTAATGCCATCGCATTTAAGTGGGCCGACGAGATCCGGGAAACAAGGCTTGACCACATTGAGTGGAGTGCGTCCAGGACCGGGCTCATCAACCCGGTGGCAATCTTTGACCCCGTAGAGCTGGAAGGGACCACAGTGAGCCGGGCCAGTGTCCACAACTTAAGCATTATGGAGGCCTTGGAGCTGGGAGAGGGCGATGAGATCACGGTTTATAAGGCCAATATGATTATTCCTCAGATCGCCGATAACCTGACAAGAAGCAAAAAAATCCAGATCCCAGATCAATGTCCTGTCTGCAGCGGAAAAACAGAGATCCGCAAGGTTAATGATGTGAAGAGCCTGTACTGCACCAACCCGGACTGTCAGGCCAAGCGGCTGAAAAGCTTTTCCCTTTTTGTCAGCAGGAATGCCTTAAATATTGACGGATTGTCGGAAGCAACCCTGGAAAAATTCATTGGAGCCGGATTTATCCGGGAATTTGCAGATATCTTCCATCTGGAGCAGCATGAGGAAACCATTACCCAGATGGAGGGCTTTGGAAGGAAATCCTACGATAATCTGATTCAGGCAGTAAAAACGGCCTCCCATACCACCCTTCCAAGGCTGATCTATGGCCTGGGGATCGCTGGAATCGGTCTGGCAAATGCAAAGACGCTGTGCCAGGAATTTAAGTTTGATTTTGGGAAAATGCGCACCGCTGAGGAAGAGGAGCTGACAGCAGTTCCCGGAATCGGCAAGGTGCTTGCAGATGCCTGGATCACTTATTTTAAGGAAGAAAAGAACAACGAGATGGTGGACCGCCTGTTGCCTGAGCTCACCATTGAGGGAGAGGCAGAGGTCCGGGAAGATGGAATCTTTGAAGGAATGACTTTTGTCATTACAGGTTCTGTGAACCACTATGAAAACCGGAAAGCCCTTCAGGAGGACATTGAAGCCCACGGCGGCAAGGCCACCGGTTCAGTGACTTCCAAGACGACTTATCTGATCAACAATGATACTACATCCAATTCTTCCAAAAATAAAAAGGCAAAGGAACTAGGAGTGCCCATTATCTCAGAAGAGGATTTTATAAGGCTGAAAGAAGATCGCCTTTCAACCTAGGGGTTGTGAATCAACCGGATATGTGAACATATCTGCTTGATTTTTCGTATAAAAAATGCTGGAGGAATAAATTATGCCGATTAAAGTACAAAAGGATTTACCTGCAAAAGCCATACTGGAAAAAGAGAATATTTTTATGATGGATGAGGACCGGGCTTTAAGCCAGGACATCCGCCCTCTTCAGATTTTGATCATTAACCTTATGCCGATAAAGGAGGAGACTGAGACCCAGCTTCTCCGGGCCTTGTCCAATACGCCCCTGCAGGTGGACTGTTCCTTTCTGATGCTGGAGAGCCATACTTCCAAGAATACGTCGGCCAGCCACTTAAATAAATTTTATGTCTATTTTGATGAAGTGAGGAAAAAGAAGTTCGATGGCATGATCATCACCGGAGCCCCGGTGGAAAACATGGAATTTGAAGAGGTCAATTACTGGGAAGAGTTAAAAAAGATCATGGAATGGAGTAAAACCCATGTGACCAGCTCCCTTCATATCTGCTGGGGAGCCCAGGCAGGACTTTTCTACCATTATGGCATACCAAAATATAAGAGAGACAGCAAGCTGTCCGGTATTTACCGCCACAAGGTCCTGGACCGGAAGGTGCCCCTTGTGCGCAGCCTGGATGATTATGTGATGGCGCCTCATTCCCGCTATACGGAGGTTCGGCGGGAGGACATTGAAAAGCATCCGGAGCTGATCATTCTGGCGGAGTCAAAAGAGGCCGGGATCCTTCTTGTGATGAGCCGGGATGGAAAGCAGGTATTTATCCAGGGCCATCCGGAATACGACCGCATGACCCTGGACGGAGAGTATCACCGGGATTTGGGAAAAGGACTGGATCCTGCTATTCCCTGTAATTATTATGAGGATGATGATCCGGATACATTGCCTGTGTTAAATTGGAGGAATGGGGCAAATACGCTGTATGGGAACTGGCTGAATTTCTATGTATATCAGATCACACCTTATTTGCTGGAGGCGGAAGAGGGAGAGGACTCCGTGAAATAGAAATGTATTGCCTTCTAAATAAGTCCATGGTATGTTTGACGATGCTGCAGATTTTAATTCTGTTTCCAGTTACAAGAATCACATATCAGAAGATTCCGTCTGCATTCATAAAGTTTTTGAACAGTGCCGCAAGAGAAATGATGAATGACTGACCGGGATAAATAATAAAGGGGCTGTAAAAAAACTTCCCTAAAAAAATCGCTGAGGTCGTGAGACCACAGCGATTTTTTGGTATAATTAATTATGCGACTAAAAAACCACACCAATGGTAATTATACCTCACGTCAGTTGAAATTACCATTAGATATCGAAAAAATAATTAATGTTTCTGATCCGGTATACACTTTTTGTGAGGTGATGGATCACATTGACCTATCAAGATATTTTGTAGAGAAGGGATACAAAACAGGTCGTCCAAGATGTGATGAACAAAAACTCCTTAAAGTTATACTCTTTGCTTTCATGGCGCACGGCATCTGCTCTCTGCGTGAAATAGAAAAACTTTGCAGGAATGATATTCGATATATCTATCTCCTTGATGATATGAAGGCTCCTTCTTTTGCGACGTTTGGGAATCTAATTCGCAATGAATTGACGGATTCAATTGAACAGATCTTTACCGATATTAACAGCTACATTTTTAAAAAGGATCAGGTGGATCTGGAGCATACATATATTGATGGCACAAAAATCGAAGCAAATGCGAACCGTTATACCTGGGTGTGGAAAAAATCATGTCTTCGTAACCGTGATAAAGTTTTTGAAAAACTATCGGCATTAATTGATTCGATGAATACAAATGTTTTAGACTATATGGGAATAAAACTTGAAAAGCGAAATGAATATGCCATTGATTATGTCACAGAATTACTTGAAAACTATAAAACAGCAACCGGCCTGGATATGATAAAGTTTGTGTCAGGGACTGGGCACAGAAAAAGTATGGAGCAGCGCCAATATCAGGAGATGCAAAGATTTCTGGAACGTCTGAAATCATATGCAAAGCACATAGAAATATGTGGAAATGAAAGAAACAGCTATTCGAAGACCGACTGCGATGCTACTTTCATGAGAATAAAACGGGACTATATGGGAAATGACCAGCTCCTTCCGGCCTACAATCTACAGGTGGCGATATGTGATGAATACATAGCAACAGTTGATGTAAAACCCTACGCCTCTGACATGGAATGCTTTGTGCCGCTCATGGAAAAGTTCAACAGCATCTATGGACATTATCCCAAATATCCAGTTGCAGATGCCGGGTATGGTTCGTATAATAATTATCTTTACTGCGAAGAGCACGGCATGGAAAAGTTCATGAAGTTTACCATGTTTAAAAAAGAAACCACGGATAAGAAATACCACAATGATCCATACCGGGCTGTCAACTTTAAAAGAGATAAGTCAGGTGCTCTTATCTGTCTGAATGGAAAAAGATTTAAGTTTAAATACAAGAAACAAGTATATAAAAACAAGTATGGAAGAACAGAAGAAATATACGAATGTGAAAGCTGTGAGGACTGCCCATATAAGCCTGACTGCTGTAAAAAGAAATCCGGGAACAGAACCATATGCATGAATCAGGAATTAACAGCAATCCACCAAGAAGTGATGAGTAACCTGGAATCCATTCATGGAGCACTTTTGCGAATGAATCGAAGCATTCAGGCAGAGGGAACCTTTGGGTAATCAAGTGGGATAAGTCGTACAAACGGCTCTAAAGACGAGGCGAAAAGAACGTAAGTCTTGAGCTCACTTTAATTTCATGTAGTTATAATCTTTACAAGTATCATAATAAAAAAAGCCGGTTACTGACAGCTGCATAAAAAGCCAGCGGGATGGAATCATTTATCCCCTTGGATTCCCAAGGGTAACATTGAGTGCGCATTTTTTGCTTAAACAAAGATATCATAATTATTTTTCCGGGCGAAATCAATATAAAATTTGAAATAGGATTCATATCAGCGTTCGCTGATATGAATCCTATTTCAGGAGGGACTTATTTTACAGCCCCTTTAAATGAATATAAAGAAAGATCCTCATATGGTCAATTCTTTTTTATGACATGTCCTGATTTCGCTTAAAATCTGATCATTTACCATTTTGGTTATGATTCAATAAAAGTAATTTTATCATGATCCGGAACATGAGGCGGTTTTTCCGTATTGGCATATCCCAGCAATACGGAACAGCCAAAGGCATAACCATCAGGGAAGCCCAGACGTTTGGTAAATTCCGCTGCACGTGTTCCGCTGGCAAAGGCCAGGCCGGCAAATCCACACATAATGTTGGCTATGCCTAAAGATGTTGCAGCCAGAGTGATATTTTGACACAGGATCCCGCAGTCAATCAGTGCGGGAGCATATTGTGCCGGATCAATAGGAACTACGATCATACATGGTGCGCCATAAAACAATCTGCCGCCCCGTTCCATGATTCTGTTATATGAGGATTTGTCCTCCATGCCGGCCAGATAGGCCATGCCCTCCGATTCCATATCCTGTATCAAATCTTTGTCTTTTACAACAATTACCCTCCATGCCTGACGGTTCATTCCACTTGGTGCCTGTATGGCGGCTTCGGCGATGGCCCGGAGTATTTCGTCTGACGGCATATCATTTTTAAAATCGCGGCAGGAATACCGCTTAGCTATTACATTCAATGTTTCATTCATTGTATGCACCCCTTTCATTATTCAGGTCGGTTTTATCCAATCATACCATACGTAAAAGTATGTTTCAATCGACGAAGAGTAGACTGTATTTTATTTGGAATTTCAGATATTAAATAAACTCTGTATGCCTGTATTCTGGCGGTGAGCGGGCCTTTTTCCTGTGATTGCAATAAGGTCAGAGATTTCAGGCACAAAAAATCAAGAAGAAAATTATCCATAAATATGCATTTGATCCATTTTTTGCTCGTTGTTCAAAGAAAAACCAGCATGTTATACTTGAAAAAATAAAAGAGAGAAAAGGATCACGTAATGAAAAAAAGTACTATGAAGAAAACATTTCTGTTTGTTTCTGTTTTTATGTTGATCATCCTGGGATGTCTTTTAAGCAGAGATGCATTTACAGAAAAGTCTGGCAAGGATTTCCTGGCAGAATCCCAAAGCCCGGCAGCAGCCAGCATTGCAGACACTGCAGTTCCCCTTTCCCCCAGCCCCATTCCGGATAATTCTGAAACGGCTGCTCTTGTTTCCGCAGAATCGTCTGCATCGCCTGAAGCACTTGCAGCGGAATCATCAGCCCTGCCGGTCGCAGAGCTGTCAGCCTTGTCTGTCACGGAGCCATCTCCCCGGCAGACAGGCAAATTAGTCGGATATTATGCAGCATGGGCTGCTTACTATAATTACTATCCAAACCAGATAGATGCCGGAAAGCTGACCCATATTAATTATGCCTTTGCAAACATCGGCGCTGACTTAAGGGTTACGCTTGGATATCCTGAAGTGGATCCTGACAATATAAAGCTTTTAAATTCTTTAAAACAGACCAATCCGGATTTAAAAACCTTGATTTCCGTTGGAGGCTGGAACTGGTCCGGGAAATTCTCAGATGCGGCTCTGACAGAGGAGTCCAGGACCGTATTTGCGGACAGCTGTGTTGATTTCATTATAAAATACGGATTTGACGGAGTTGACTTAGACTGGGAATATCCGGTCAGCGGAGGTTTGGCGGAAAACGCAAGGCGTGGGGAAGATAAGCAGAATTTCACCCTGCTTCTTAAAAAGATACGTGAAAAGCTGGATGCACGAGGGGCTGCTAACAATAAGCATTACTTACTGACCATTGCAGGGGGAGCGGACCGCTCTTACATAGACAATGTGGAGCTGTCAAAGCTGGCCCAGTATCTGGATTATGCAAATGTCATGACCTACGATCTCCATGGCTACTGGGATTCCCACACGGATCTTCTGGCTCCTTTATATGACAACGACGATCCTTCCCCCCAGTATAAAATAAGTGTGGATAAGGGGATCACTGCCTGGCTGAATGCTTCTTTTCCGGCAGAAAAGCTGGTAATGGGGATTCCGCTTTATGGATACTTATATTCTTCTGTAAATGATTCAAACAAAGGATTATACCAGCCGTTTGGAGGTTCGAGTTCCATCGGATATCAGGATATTAAGGATAACTACTTAAATAAAGCAGGCTATACCAGACATCTCCATTCTCAGTCAAAGGTTCCCTGGCTGTTTAACGGTACGATCTTTATCAGCTATGAAGATCCAGAGTCCATAGGTTATAAATCTGATTATATCAAATCGAAAAACTTAGGCGGCGCTATGGTCTGGGAACTGAGCCAGGATCCGAAGGGAGAGCTTCTTGGCGCCCTGTATCGCGGCTTAAGATAGCAGAAAACAGGCGGAAGCTTCCTGTCCCATGAAGGGAATACGAAACTGCCGCCTGTTTTGGTTATGGACCGGTCCATAGAGCATTCACTCACTTTACAAGAGTGCTTAGTCCGGCCACTTCATCTACTGGAAGAGAAAATGCGATGGCATGTTCCCCTGTTTCCTTCATCACTGTTTCACAAATGGATTTAAGGACCGCCTGTTTATCCGCAAGGGGAACCAGAATGAGAAGGATTTCCTTTTCATTGGAAAGGGTCAGGCCAAAAAGCTTTTTGGAATCATCCGTACTAACCTCTCTGGCTTTGACCAGAGTTCCGCCCTTGCAGCCGGCATTTCTGGCAGCTTCCATGATGGGAGCGGAAAGATCGGTATTGATAACAGCAGCAATTAGTTCGTATCTGATCGTATCTGACATAGAGCGATCCTCCTTGAGATAATCTGTGACAGGGGGCGTATCCCCTTTTGACAGGTTAGCTTCTAATATACTGGAAGCTGCGGCGCTGATTCCCGACAGGGAAATAGTAAATACGATGCCGTAACCTGGTTTTCCAAGCTCTAATATTTCATGAAGAGCAGATAATAAGCGTTTGGTAGCCGCTTCCTCCACGATTCCGATGACCAGATCTTTTTCCGGTTCATCTAACCCCAGGCAGTCCTTGATGGCAGAGCTTGCGGTTCCATGTCCTCTGGTGATGAGAAGCAGTTCCTGATGGTGTTCTTTAAAAACGGAAGCTGCTTTTTCACCCTTTCCCCGGTCTACGATTACCGTAATCCAGTTTACTTTACGATTGGAAATCATCAGCCTCCTCCTTTCCTAATTCGATGAATTCAAGCTCCATATTAAGGAGCGGTGTACTTGCCGGTACATTGGCCTTTTTAGTCTTGTAGCGATAGGAGACACCGATGAGCTGTATGATGATGAGAGGCGTCATGGCGACCATGGCTACGATGCCAAAGGCATCAGTTACGATATTCCCTCCTAAAGCCTCGCAGGCTCCCATGGCAAAGGGAAGCAGGAAGGTGGCAGTCATAGGGCCGGAAGCAACGCCGCCGGAGTCAAAGGCAATGGATGTAAAAATCGGCGGGACCACAAAGGATAAACCAAGGGCAAGTGCATAGCCGGGAAGCAGGAGAGCCAGAAGGGGAAGACCTGTCATGACTCTTATGACGGATAATCCAAGGGAAATGGCCATGCCGATGGATAATCCGGTCATCATGGTCTTTTCCGAAATAGAGCCTCCCGTTATGTCTTCAACCTGCTTATTTAAGACCTGTACGGCCGGCTCTGCCTTTACAATGAAGAAACCGATAAGCATGCCGATGGGAACCATGACCCAGTTATAGGGAAGGGATGCAAGCTGCTGACCCAGATAATTGCCGGCAGGCATAAAGCCAACATTGACGCCGGTGAGGAAAAGCGTCAGTCCGATGTAGGAGTAAATGAGCCCAACCATAATTTTGATCAGCTGTCTTTTCCTTAGCTTCAAAAAGAAGAGCTGAAATATGAGGAAGAACAGCAAAATAGGAAAGAGGGCCAAAAAGACTTCCCAGGCATAGTGAGGAAGTTCATGCTGAAAGGCCAGCCAAAGGTCCTGAGAATTATTTATGGAGGGAATCACCATGGGCTCATAATCAGCTGCAGAAGATCCATAGGCAAGGCCCAGAATCATAACAGAAAGAATGGGTCCCACGGAACATAGGGCGACCAGGCCGAAGCTGTCGCTGTCCTGGTTTTTCCCTCTGCCGATAGAGGAGAGGCCGACACCAAGAGCCATGATAAAGGGCACCGTAATGGGGCCTGTTGTAACGCCGCCGGAGTCAAAGGCAACAGCCAGAAATTCTTTGGGAACAAAGGCGGATGTAACAAAGAGTACGGCATAGCAGATCATAAGGATATGGGATAAGCTCCAGCCAAATAAGGTCCTTAGAAATGCGATTGCAAGGAACAGTCCGACTCCTGCGGCCACAGAAAGGATCAGGACCATGTCAGGAACGGCCGGCGTCTGCCCCGCCAGGACCTGAAGATCCGGTTCCGCTATGGTAATGATAAAACCAATGATAAAACAGGCAAAAACAATGAGCGGCAGCTTTTTTGATTTTGCCAGTTGGGCACCCGCTTTTTCTCCGATGATCATCATGGACATATCCACACCCAGTGTAAAAAAGCCCATTCCAACGATTAAAAGGGTTGCCCCTACCAGAAACAGCATCAGTGGGTCAAGAGGCATGGGAGTGATTGTTATGCACAAGATCAACACGATACATGTAACGGGCAGGACAGATGATAAAGATTCAACAATTTTTTCTTTTAATTTTTGGTTCAAATAGATACCTCCTGTTGTCCGTTTTTTATGATAGGGATTCTTAAGAATAATTATCTGCACAGAATTGTGCATGAGCCTGCAGACTCTATTAGCTCTAAATTAGTTTAACACACAAATAGTTGCGAATGCAACTAAAATTTTGCCGAATATTTATTAATGGGGGAAAATGTCGTTTCATTCAGCCGTCCACAAAGGTGCATTTCCCTGTGTTTTCGATCTTGTAGCCCTTAAAAGGAAGAAGGCCGTTCTTAAATTCCTGGGAGTTTACCGTGTCGGCAATGCTTTGAAAGGCCGGATGGTTCATGGCCGCCCTGGAGAAGACTAAGTCCATGGAGGCAGCAGACAAAGGAATAAAATCCAGCTGGGGATATGCAGCTAAGTGGGACACATCACCAATGCCCGCATCAGCATCTCCCGATGCGACCGCGTTTGCGGCTGACATGTGGGAGAGGCATTCTTTCTGATATCCCGAAATAGAAGTCTTTACAATGTTTTGGGCTGAGAGGCTGGAGTCCATGTAAATCCTGTACCCGTTTCCCTTCTCCCTGTTTATAAAACGGACATCAGGGCGGCATAGATCCTTTAAGGCCCGCAGCTTCTTTGGATTCCCTTTTTTCACGTAAAGGCCTGCCTGAAGACTGCAGATATGAAGGATTACGACTTCCTTTCCAGGCAGAAGATTTTGGATCTGACTGATTTCCTGCCCTTCCCGGCCGGTGCAGAAGGCGGTGAGGGCCATATGAGTTTTTTCATAATAAAGAGAATACAGGCTGTTATAATCATTCATATAGGAATGCAGGATAGGAAGGCTGTCAGGGTGAAGGCTGAGCTGGCTTCGGAGCAGCTCCGCCACCCTGGATTCCTGGCTGCTTATGATCAGGCCGCTGGTATTAAGAAGGTAATCCATCTGCCGGATCGCGGCATCAGCTGTAAACTGTGGAATATCCATGATCCGGGGAAGAGGCTCTTCCGTCTGGAAAGAGCTGCCGTTCTTTGGAGTCTTTAAATATTCATCCAGCTGATCCTGGCTGATCCGTATTTGTTTGCCGACCTTTGCAGCCTTTAATTCTCCCCGTTTGATCAGTTCATATACGGTCGATTTTTTGATTTTAAGCTGGTCGGCAACTTCCTGGGTAGTATATATTTTTTCCATACGGTTTCCTCTTTGCTTCCTGTGGTTTTTATCATTTATAAATAGTTATAGCATATTTTAATCCATTGTCAATGAAAGGCTTTAAGAGCTGTCTGTCATATGGAGGCTAAAAGCTTAAAGTCCGATGTTATTATAAAGATAGATTGGCATTGACATTCGATTAAATATCATCTAAAATGAATTGGGAATTACCAAACGGAACAAAACCGAATAAAACCCAATTAAAATGAATAACAATATAGATTGTTGTTCAAATGGAAACCAGGAGGAAGTATTATGAAACGAGGAAAGAAATTACTTGCGGTTATGATGGCGGCAATGTTTGCTGCCGGTGCGGTTGTGGGGTGCGGCTCAGGCGGTTCAACCGCTGCAACGCAGGCGACAACTGCGAAAGAGGAGACCAGCAAGGCAGAGGAAACTACGGCAGCAGCGGAAACGACTACGGCTGAAGCAAAGGCAGAGAACGTGGACCTTTACGTGTTTATTGCCGCCAGCTTAAAAAACACAATGGAAAAGATCAAAGAAACCTATGAAAAAGATCATCCAAATGTTAATATTATTTATAATGCAGACAGCTCCGGAACCCTTCAGAAACAGATCGAAGAGGGCGCTCAGTGCGATGTGTTCTTCTCTGCAGCAACCAAGCAGATGGATGCGTTAAAGGAAGGCGGATATGTAGTAGAAGGTTCCGTTACCGATCTGCTTGAAAATAAGATCGTTCTGATCAAGCCAACAGGCGGAAAAACTGAGGTAACCGGTTTTGACAATATCACAAAAGCATCAAGCCTTGCTCTTGCAGGAGAGGATGTACCTGTAGGCCAGTATGCAAGAAAACTGTTCACCAACTTAGGAAATCTTGATCAGGTTATGAAAATGGAAATCAATGAAGGCGCCAATGTTACCGCTGTTTTAACAGCTGTTGCAGAAGGAAGCAATGAAGTAGGCGTTGTTTACGCAACCGATGCAGCTTCCATGGCAGACAAGGTTGAAATTATCGCAGAAGCAGATCAGACCATGATCGATCCTGCTGTTTATCCGGTAGGCTTAATCATTGACAAGGAGGCATCAGAGGAACAGGCAAAGGCAGCAGCTGACTTTAAAGAGTATCTGGTTAGCGATGAAGGCGTTATGAAGATGTTTACGGATGCCGGATTTGCAAAACCTGCAAAATAAATCATACACATAAAAGGGGGTGAAAATCTATGCTGGATCTTATGAAAACAATAGATTGGAGTCCCCTTTTTATTTCCCTTAAAACGGGGATTCTGGCAACTGTGCTGACCTTTTTTCTGGGGATAGCCGCCGCAAGGCTGATCATGAGGCTGAATAATACGGCAAAATCCATTGTGGATGGGATATTGACCCTGCCCTTGGTCCTCCCGCCCACTGTGGCCGGATTCTTTCTTCTCTTGATCTTCAGCCTCCGCAGGCCCTTCGGTAAATTCCTTTTTGAGGAATTTAATATAAAGATGGTGCAGACATGGCCTGGGTGTGTCATAGCTGCCTTTGTTATCGCTTTTCCTTTAATGTACCGGAATGCAAGGGCGGCCTTTGAGCAGGTGGATGTTGACATGATCCATGCGGGAAGAACTCTGGGGATGTCGGAAGGGAAGATTTTCTGGAAGATCATCGTTCCCATATCGGCGCCTGGACTGGCTTCGGGAACCGTGCTGGCTTTTGCAAGAGCCATCGGGGAATATGGAGCCACCACCATGCTGGCAGGAAATATTTTAGGAAAGACCAGAACGGTTTCCGTTGCAATCGCTTCCGAGGTGGCGGCAGGAAACTGGGATACGGCCGGGTTCTGGGTATGCGTCATCGTTATTTTGTCATTTTTTATAGTTGCGGTTATCAATTATATATCCGGAAAAAATATGAAACATGTGAACAGGTGGATTTGATATGGCATTACAGGTAAACATACGAAAAAAGTTTTCAGGATTTGAATTAAAAGTGGAATTTGAGGCCGAGGGCGGCTGCATGGGGATTTTGGGAGCCTCCGGCTGCGGAAAGACCATGACCTTAAAATGCGTGGCAGGAATCGAAAAGCCGGATCAGGGCCGGATCGTTTTAAACGGAAAAGTGCTCTTTGATTCGGAAAAGGGGATCAATCTGCCTGCAAGGGAACGCCGTGTGGGCTACCTGTTTCAAAATTATGCCCTGTTTCCTACCATGACCGTAGAAGAAAACTTAAAGATTGTGATTCCGGGAAAGAAAAAGGATAAGCTGCCCCTTGTTGCGGAACAGTTAAGGCGTTTTCAGCTGGAAGGGCTGGAAAAAAGGTATCCTTCCCAGCTTTCAGGGGGCCAGCAGCAGAGAGTGGCGCTTGCCCGCATGCTTTTGTACAGTCCTGACATCATCATGCTGGATGAGCCGTTTTCCGCATTGGATGGCTTTCTAAAGGACACGCTTCAGATGGAGATGCTGGAAGTGATCAGGGACTATACCGGTGATGTGCTTATGGTATCCCATTCCAGAGATGAGATCTATAAATTTTGTGACCGCATGATCCTCCTTTCAGAGGGAAATACTATATTAAAAGGCTGTACAAAGGACATTTTCCGAAGGCCGGAAAGAATGGAGGCAGCAAAGCTGACCGGCTGCAAGAATATTTCCTCCATAGAAAAAATCAGTGATTATGAGCTTTTTGCCTGCGACTGGAAGATCAGGCTTAAGACAGAGGAGAAAATCGGAGACTCTGTCCGGTATGTAGGAATCCGGGGACATAACCTGATCCCTGCCTTAGGACCGGAAGAGGAAAATGCCATGGGCATTGAATTGGCCGGGTTTGCCGATACTCCCTTTCAAAGGCAGTACCTGCTGAGGAACATAAATGATAAGACCTCTATAAAGATCTGGTGGATTCAGGATAAAATTGATTTTGAAGAAGGAGCCGTTCAGAACATTCCTTCATTTATCCGGTTCCCAAAGGAAGATCTCCTGCTTTTATTATAGTTTTTTGTATTTCCAGGAATTGGTTGACAATGAAAAAGGAAATGTTTACAATAAATTTATAAAAAGCAGTATAATCTTCCGGTTTATAATCCATAATTACTGCTAGATATTTCCACTTTCCTGTCCGTGCCTTTTTGGCAGGGGCCGCCCGCTTTATCGGGCATCGGGCGTAAAGGTATGCCAAAAGGGTGTTTCTAAAGGCAGGTTTGGATGAGAGGAGACATATCAGATGAAGCTCAGCGCAAGAAACCAGTTTAAAGGAAAAGTTATAGGAATTGAAACTGGCGCGGTAAACGCTATCGTAACCATTGACATCGGCGGAGGCAACATCGTTTCTGCTACGGTTTCCATGGCAGCGGTAAAGGACTTAAAGCTGGAAGTGGGAAAGGATGCATATGCCATCATTAAAGCCACTTCTGTAATGGTTGGAATCGACTAAAAGAGGATTTATAAAAAACGGACTTACAACAGTCCGTTTTTTACTTTCATTATGTAGACCATAAAAATTCACCTGTCGGAAATAATTCAGTGATCCCCGGTTTTCTCTCCTTTCATGATATGGGCGCCAAGAAGAAGCACCAGATAGAATATGCTTAATATAGCGATATGGAAAGCCGTTTTTATGAATAAAGACATCCCCTGGAACGGATCTGCCAGGGAAAATACCGCAAAGTAAATCCCAATGGCGAGCACCATGAGAGCTGCCGGTTTTACGATCATATCCCATGCGTTCCAAACAAAGTCCACCTTCTTCCGAAGGGTCAGCACATGCATCATGGCCAGAAGCAGCTCGCTGGCCAGGGTTCCCACCAAATAGGCTAAGATCCCGAACCTGGGGATCCCAAAAAGGACAAATCCCAGACGGATCAGCAAAGCGATGGCATTCTGGATAAATGTGACTGAGGTTTTTCCAAGGCCGTTTAAAATGCTTCCCATGGTGGTTACCAGATAGATGAAGGGGCAAAGCCAGGCCAAAATGGTCATATAGGTTCCGGCAGTATTGTCCTTAAATACGCTGACGCCTAAGTCATCTCCGAACAGGGTGAATATGCCGATGCAGAGGATTCCTACGTACAGACAGTAACGCAGTGACATGGAAATGGCATCTCCGATCCTCCGCTCATTTCCCTCTGACTGGGCCTCGGCCACCGTTGGAAGTAAAAGCACTGCCAGGGAATTAAATATGGTGGAAGGGAACAGAATAAAGGGCAGGGCCATTCCTGTTAATACGCCGTATACGGAAAATGCTGCTGAATCGGAAAGTCCGGACATCTGCAGTCTGCTTGGAATTAAAATGGCTTCCGCGCTTGCAAGGATGTTTAAAACCAGGCGGTTCCCCATAAGAGGCAGGGCCAGTTGCATAAGCCCGGGAGCGGTATCCCGAAAGGAAGAAGAAACCAATGTAATGCCTGGGGGCATTTTGGGCGAAAAGAAACGGTATGCCATAACAGTAAAAAGAGATGAAGCAATTTCCCCTATGAGATGGCCCATGACTGCAAGCTGGACGGTGATTTTGATCCCGGATTCGATCATGATATCTGCAATGAGGAATACGGCTCCGATTCTTATTGTCTGTTCGATCACCTGGGCAAATGCCGGGACATGGGGCCGCTGCATACCATAATAATATCCATTGATGCAGGCGTGAATGGCCGAACAGGGAACGGATACTGCGAGAAAGAGAAGAAGGGGAGCGCAGCGGGGTTCCATCAGGACATTGGCTGCCAGGAAGTCCTTAAACCGAATGATGGCATATGCCAGGATTATGGAAATTGCCACTGATATAACGAGGCCGGTTCGGAAAATGGAACGGCCTTTTCTCACATTAGCTGCCACGGACTGGGATATTGCGGTCTGAATAGAACCGGCGCACAGGGCAAAGCAGATGCCGAACACCGGATGGATCAAGTTAAAGATTCCAAGTCCTTCTGCGCCAATGGTCCGTGAGAGAAAAATCCGGTAAACAAAGCCCAGGAGCCGGGTAACCAGTCCGGCAGAAGTCAATAGAAGGGTACCGGTGAGAAGCGCATATTTTCTTGGCGAAAGTTTTTGGGGAAATTTCAGAGAGTCATTCATGGAATCTCCTGAAAAAGAGAATTATTATAATATATGGAATGGGCTTCTTCTTCATGACATATTCATAATGAGAATCATTCCTATTGAAATTCTAGGAAATGTGTGTATAATAATAATTGTAGATGAAGCTTTTAACTTTAGGACTACAGAAAGGCGGAACTAACAATATGAAACAGCTGATTTATCTTGACAATGCAGCGACTACCAAAACCCGGCCAGAGGTCGTGGAAGCCATGCTGCCTTATTTTACGGAGTATTATGGAAATCCCTCCTCCGTATACGAGTTTTCCGGCATCTCAAAGAAGGCCGTGGCAGGAGCCAGAGAGACCATTGCAAACGCTCTGGGCGCCAAGACCAACGAGATCTATTTTACAGCAGGCGGTTCAGAAGCCGACAACTGGGCACTGATTGCAACTGCGGAGGCTTATGCTTCAAAAGGAAAACACATTATCACCAGCAAAATCGAACACCACGCTGTGCTTCACACCTGTGAGTATTTGGAGAAGCAGGGCTTTGAGGTGACCTATTTAAATGTGGATGAAAATGGGGTCATAAAACTGGAAGAGCTTAAAAAAGCCATCCGTCCTGATACCATCCTCATTTCCATCATGTTTGCCAATAATGAAATAGGAACCATAGAACCGGTCAGGGAAATCGGAGAAATAGCAAAAGAACACGGAATACTGTTCCACACGGATGCGGTCCAGTCATTTGGCCATGTGCCCATCAATGTGGATGATTATCATATCGATATGCTCAGTGCCAGCGGCCATAAGATCAACGGTCCCAAGGGCATTGGCTTCCTCTATATCAGAAGCGGCATCAAATCCCGTTCCTTCATTCACGGAGGCGGACAGGAAAGAAAACGCCGTGCCGGTACGGAGAATGTGCCGGGAATCGTAGGCTTTGGAAAGGCTGTGGAGCTTGCGGTGGCAGGCATGGAAGAGAGAGCGAAAAAGGAATGTGAGCTTCGTAATTATCTCATGGACCGGGTCATGGCGGAGGTTCCTTATACAAGAATTAACGGGCACAGGAAAAACAGGCTGTCCAACAATGCGAATTTTGCGTTCCAGTTCATTGAGGGAGAATCTCTGCTCATCATGCTGGATATGAAGGGCATCTGCGGCTCCAGCGGTTCTGCCTGTACTTCAGGCTCCCTGGATCCATCCCATGTGCTTCTTGCCATTGGACTGCCTCATGAGATCGCTCATGGATCTCTTCGTCTGACTTTAGATGAAGAAAATACAAAGGAAGAGATGGACTATGTTGTGGAATCCATTAAAGAAATCGTGGAAAAACTGCGCAGCATGTCCCCGCTTTATGAGGATTATATCAAGCATCAGAGGAAATAATCCGAAGCACCGCTGACGGCGGCCGGCAACAAAGTGGGAGTATTACCTAGAAATGGAGAAAATAGATTATGTATACAGAAAAAGTAATGGATCATTTTGAGCATCCAAGAAATGTGGGGGAAATTGATAACCCCAGCGGTATGGGTACCGTAGGAAATGCCAAGTGCGGCGATATTATGAGAATTTATCTGGATATAGATGAAAATCAGATCATCCGTGATGTGAAATTTAAAACCTTTGGCTGCGGAGCCGCAGTTGCAACCAGCAGCATGGCTACCGAGATGGTAAAGGGAAAGTCCGTTCAGGAGGCAATGGCTGTGACCAATCAGGCTGTCTGTGAGGCACTTGACGGATTACCGCCTGTAAAGGTGCACTGTTCACTTCTGGCAGAGGAAGCCATCCACGCTGCTCTGTGGGACTATGCAAAGAAAAACGGAATCGAGATTGATGGCTTGAAGAAACCAAAGTCTGATATCGGCGAGGAAGAAGTGGTAGAAGAATATTAGAATTCCGGGCTTTTGCTTACCCGGAAGAAAGAATGGAAACACCCTTGCGGGTATACCTTTATGCCCAAAAAGCGTGGGCTGGAAAGTGGAAACACCCTTGCGGGTATACCTTCATGCCCAAAAAGCGTGGGCTGGAAAGTGGAAATGTGAGTCTATGAGTAAAGCGAAAGTAGTAGTAGGAATGTCGGGAGGCGTGGATTCTTCTGTGGCGGCGTGGCTGCTTAAGGAACAAGGCTATGACGTCATAGGCGTCACCATGCAGATATGGCAGGATGAGGATACCGGGACCCAGGAAGAAAACGGAGGCTGCTGCGGGTTAAGTGCCGTGGACGATGCCAGGCGGGTGGCCTGGGACCTTGGGATTCCTTACTATGTCATGAACTTTAAAGAAGAATTCAAATCCCAGGTCATTGATTATTTTGTAGGAGAATACCAGAAGGGGCGCACGCCCAATCCGTGCATTGCCTGCAACCGTTATGTCAAGTGGGAGTCACTTTTAAAGCGCAGCCTGGATATAGGAGCAGATTATATTGCAACAGGCCATTATGCCCAGATCGGTAAGCTCCCCAATGGAAGATATGCGTTAAAGAAATCCGTGACAGCGGCAAAGGACCAGACGTATGCCCTTTACAATTTAACACAGAATCAGTTGTCCCATACCCTGATGCCGGTGGGAGCCTATTCCAAGGACCAGATCCGTGAGATCGCGGACAGGATCAACTTAATGGTTGCCCATAAGCCGGACAGCCAGGAGATCTGCTTTATTCCTGATAATGATTATGCGGGATTTATTGAAGAGAACGCAGGGGAAAAAGCGCCGGAGGGGAACTTTGTGGACCTTTCCGGTCAGGTCATTGGACGGCATAAGGGAATCACCCATTATACTGTTGGCCAGAGAAAGGGACTGAATCTGTCCATGGGCAGACCGGTCTTCGTAGTGGAGATACGGCCCGAGACAAATGAAGTGGTGATCGGGACAGGCGATGACGTGTATTCTGATACTCTGCGGGCCAATCACATCAACTGGATGGCTGTCTCCGGTCTTCAAGGAGAAAGCATGAGGGTTTCTGCAAAGATCCGCTACAGCCATAAGGGAGCCATGTGCACCATACGGGAAGCAGAGGATGGTGCGGTGGAATGCAGGTTTGATGAACCCCAGCGGGCTATCACTCCTGGACAGGCTGTGGTATTTTATGATGGAGATTATGTTGTCGGAGGAGGAACCATACTGTGACGAATTTAAGAAAACAAAATGGGTGGCTGTTATTGGCCTCAGTCCTTCTTTGTGCATTTGTGCTGGCAGGCTGTGCCAGGAAATATGAAACGGTAAAAGTGCCTGCCCTGGAAGAAGCCCAGGGTGGTCTGGGCCAGGAGGAAGGGGAGGAAACCGCCCCTGTATCCATTGCAGAGGACAAAACCGGGGAGGCTCCCGACGGAAAGCCGGCGGAGACAAGTTCCCATGAAGCTGCGGTGACGATGGAGACTGCTCCGACCTTTGCGGCAGCCGATGAGACGGTTTACGTTACCGGCTCCCAGGTGAATTTAAGAAAATCTCCTTCTGCCCAGGGAGAGATCCTAGGAAAGCTTGAAAAAGGAGTTTCCTTAAAAAGAACCGGATACAGTGACAGCTGGAGCCGGGTGATTTACCAGGATAAGGAGTGCTATATTTCCTCTCAGTACGTGTCAAAGGATAAGCCGGTACAGGAGACAACGGCTGCCGCGCCTGCTGTTTCCGGAAACGGAACTGGCAAGCTCATTGCCATTGATGCAGGCCATCAGGCAAAGGGCAATTCCGAAAAGGAACCCATTGGGCCTGGCGCTTCTGAAATGAAGGCAAAAGTGGCTTCCGGAACCCAGGGAACGGCAACCGGCATTCCGGAATACCAGCTGACCCTTGCAGTTTCCTTAAAGTTAAAGCAGGAGCTTATCAACAGAGGGTATCAGGTCTATATGATCCGGGAAACCCATGATGTGAACATCAGCAATGCAGAACGGGCCCAGATGGCGGATAAAAGCGGAGCGGACATATTCATCCGGGTTCATGCCAACTCCTTAAATGACAGCAGTATCCAGGGGGCGCTTACCATGTGCCAGACCTCTAAAAATCCTTATAATGGAAACCTATACAGTAAAAGTCTCTCTCTTTCCCAAGCTGTTGTAAACGGGATCTGCAGCCAGACCGGGTTTAAGAACCGGGGGGTTCAGGAAACGGATTCCATGAGCGGCATCAACTGGTGCAATATACCGGTGACCATCGTGGAAATGGGATTCATGAGCAATGCAGAAGAAGATAAGAAGATGGCAACCGAAGAATACCGGGACAAGATCGCAAAAGGGATTGCCGACGGAATTGATGCATATTATAAATAAGATTATATAAGAAAAGAACAGCTGTTTTGGGTCGGCCTTCCTTTAGAAAGGGATATGGTTCAAAGAGGCTGTTCTTTTTTGTATTTGCCTGGCCAGGCATAAATGAAGAAGAAAGGGCATACATTTTCCTGAAATGCGGCTGAAAATCAAGGAGAATGATTCATGGCGGACTACGGACTGGCGTTAGCAGGCGGCGGGACCAGAGGCGCGGCTCATGTGGGAGTATTGACGGCGCTGGAGGAAGCAGGACTTCTTCCCCAACGGATAGCAGGAGCCAGCGCCGGAAGCATTGTTGCCGGACTATATGCGGCAGGCATGAACACCGGAGATATGCGGGAAACTGTGCGGTGGCTTTCCAAACATGGCAGAAGCCTGATTGATCCCGATATTTTAGGAATTGCCTTATTTCTGCCTCAGATTCTGCTGGGCAGGGAGACAGCGCTGAAAGGGCTCATAAAAGGAAACAGGCTCCAGCGATTCCTCTGTGATTTAACAGATGGGATGGAGATACAGGGAAACTGCCGGGGGCTGCTGATTCCGGCTGTGGATATAAACAGCGGGGATACGGTCACCTTTACTAACTTATTCAGGGAAGAGATTCCCCTTTCCGCATTAAGGCAGGAGCATGTGAAATGGGAACGGAGCGGACTTCTCTGTGATATTATGATGGCAAGCTCTTCGGTCCCGGCCGTGTTCCAGCCAAGGCAGATGAACGGTTTTCTTCTGGTGGATGGAGGAGTGACCAACAACCTTCCTGTGGATCTTTTCATTTCGGCAGGGGAAACCAGAGTCATTGCAGTGGACATTGGAGAAGAATATGAGATGCCCCATGATTATTCCATCATTGAAACTGCATTCCATTCCTTTTCCATTATGAGCAGAGAGTTAAAGGACTGTCGTTCCAGCGGTGAGATTTTGCTCTTAAAGCCGCCTATGCCAAGAGGAGCAGGGCTTCTGACTTTTGAATGCATGGAAAAGTGTATGGAAAACGGCTATGTGTATACAAAAAAGATGATGCCCCGGATCAGGCGTGTACTGGAAAAAAGATAGGGTTACCAGGAACAAAATAGGTTTCAGGAGTGAAAGACGGGACTGAAAATATAACTTAGGTATGAACATGAAACGCCGGGAACTGGGATAGATACCAGGTTTATCCGGTTATCGGCGTTTCCTTACATTCCTGTAAAAGAGAGCTGAAAGGTTTCTTCAATCAACCGCCATATACACATCCATGTAGTGGATTCCCTCTTTTCCATATTCTTTTTCAAAACACGGCAGACAGTCTTTATCATTCCATTCCAGTCCGTTTACCTGAATGTAAGCCATCAATGTTTTATAGGCATTGGGAATTAACCGGAAAGGTGATTTCATGGGTTCCTTTATGGTAATCACGGCATAACGGTGCTTTTTTTGTAAAATCACTTCGGCAAGACTGTCATTGCATTCCACGCCTGATGATAAAATACATGCGGCGGCATACCCGTGCATATGATGCACATTGATCTGTTCCTGGGATACTATGGGGAAGTCCCAGCCTATGATTTCCGGATCCCGGATTCCCAAATCTGCAGCCCAATCCCTTACATGCCTGATTGCATCATCTTCCGGCTCTCTGCTGATGACTGCGTATCTGATATACCGTAATGCCGGAACATCCTCAATGCGGGTATCAGAGTATGCTTCGTTGCTCACATTCATATTTTCCCTGATCAGCTGATCCATGGAGCATGAAAAAAACTGGCATAGCTCAATCGCTTTATTTATTTCAGGATAAGCACCATCCAGCTCCCATTTGGAAATAGTCTGCCTGCTTACCCCCATTCGTTCAGCCAATTCTTCCTGCGTCATTCCATTATGCATTTTTCTTAAAAACTGTAAGTTTTGTCCAAAGCTCATATGGTTTCTCCTGTTCATTTGATAAATTCATGATACCTGGAAAATAGAATTTTTTCTACCAATTCCAGCGTTCTTTTCAGAACGTTTACGCAACCTGAGGTTGCATGGCGGCATTTTTTATCTTAATATAGCGGTCAGGATTTAATATCTAAAGTTGGTCAGCAACCCATTCAATCCCCAATTTTGCTTTAAAAAGACATAGAGAAGTGATATATTAAAATTAATAACCAATTATTGGACAGCACCTGGTGGGTTATGAAACAGGCAGACACGTTTAGGAGGAAAGAAAATGGAATTGACATTCAGATATGCCGAGAGAAAGGATAGGGCTCTTATCTTGAGATTCATAAAAGAACTGGCTGAATACGAAAAGATGCTTGATGAGGTGGTGGCAACGGAAGAACTGCTGGAAGAATGGATCTTTAACAAGCAAAAAGCTGAGGTGATTTTTGCCCTGGCTGATGGGAAGGAGGCCGGATTTGCACTGTTTTTTCATAATTTCTCCACATTTTTAGGGAAAGCCGGAATCTATCTGGAAGATCTGTATGTTAAACCGGAGTACAGAGGCTGTGGAATCGGAAAGGCGTTATTAAAGAAGCTGGGAGCAGTTGCAGCAGAACGTGGCTGCGGAAGGCTGGAATGGTGGTGCCTGGACTGGAACAAACCCAGCATTGATTTCTACCGTTCCATGGGAGCGGAACCAATGGAGGACTGGACGGTTTACCGCATAGCCGGTGATACTTTAAAGGAGCTGGCAGACTAATGACAGTATGCCTTTATCACAGTTATAAAAAAGGACGTACCGGGGAAAATACCCTTGTGTACGTCCTTTTTGCTTAATTATTTATTTGTTTTTTCAACTTCCTGCATCTTCATAGCCCTAACCTTTAAGGGAAGTCCGAACAGGGTGATGAAGCCGTCTGCATCGTGGTGGTCGTATAAGTCACCAGTTGTAAAGGAAGCAAGGGACTCGCTGTATAAGGAGTATGGTGAGGTGGTTCCTGCCTTAATGATATTTCCCTTATAAAGCTTCAGTTTCACTTCTCCGGTCACATACTTCTGTGTGGATTCCACAAAAGCCTGAACTGCCTCGCGCAGGGGAGTGAACCATTTTCCTTCGTAAACGATCTGTGCAAACTTGTTGCCCATATCTTTTTTTACTTCCATGGTAGCACGGTCTAATACCAGTTCCTCTAACTGCTGATGAGCTTCAAGGAGGATGGTTCCGCCTGGAGTCTCATAAACGCCGCGGGATTTCATTCCAACAACACGGTTCTCCACGATATCCACAATGCCGATTCCGTGTTTGCCGCCCAGTTCGTTTAGCTTGGTGATGATATCAGAAACCTTCATCTTTTCGCCGTTTACGCTGGTCGGAATGCCCTTTTCAAAAGCCATGGTCACGTATTCCCCTTCATCAGGAGCTTTTTCAGGAGATACGCCTAATACTAATAAATGGTCATAGTTTGGCTCGTTTGCCGGATCTTCCAGCTCCAGGCCTTCATGGCTGATGTGCCATAAGTTACGGTCACGGCTGTAGCTGTTGTCAGCGGAGAAGGGAAGGTCAATTCCATGCTGCTTGCAGTATTCGATCTCGTCTTCACGGGACTGCATGGTCCATACGTCAGTCATACGCCATGGAGCAATGATCTTTAAGTCTGGGGCAAGAGCCTTGATGCCCAGTTCAAAACGGATCTGGTCGTTGCCCTTTCCGGTAGCACCGTGGCAGATGGCGGTTGCGCCTTCTTTTCTTGCGATCTCCACCAGCCTTTTTGCAATGGCCGGACGGGCCATGGAGGTACCTAATAAGTACTTGTTTTCATAAACTGCATTTGCCAGAACACATGGTACGATGTAATTGTCACAGAAGTCGTCGACCAGATCTTCAATATATAATTTGGAAGCGCCGGATAATTTGGCTCTTTCCTCCAAACCGTCTAATTCATTTCCCTGGCCGCAGTCGATGCAGCAGCAGACGACATCATAATCAAAATTTTCCTTTAACCACGGGATAATGGCAGTGGTATCAAGGCCGCCGGAATAGGCTAAAATAACTTTTTCTTTCATTTATACATCCTCCTCAGTTATAATTGGATTTTCTTTCATTGGACTTTCATAAATATACACCAAAATCCTGAATAATGCAAGGGTAAAATGAAAAAATATAAAAAAAACTTGCATATTATGCGTTGTGGATGTATAATTATGAACTATCAGTAAATGAAATATATGGAAAGACGCTCTTTTTTTCAAAGGAGCCGACAGCATCAATGCATAAAATGCCGGAATCCGGCAGAGTCAGATACACGGCAGCAAACGACTGGGGATACTGCAGAAATAAAAATAGATTACTCATGAAGAATAAAAGGAGAGATGATTATGATTAAGGCTGGAATAATAGGATCAACCGGATATGCAGGCGGCGAGCTTGCAAGGCTTTTGCTTCAGAGAGATGATGTGGAGATCCTGTGGTACGGATCCAAAAGCTATGTGGATCAAAAATACGCTTCTATTTATCAAAACATGTTTCAGATCGTTGATGATTCCTGCCTGGATGATAATATGGAAGCCTTGGCAGAAATGGCAGATGTGATTTTTACGGCAACGCCCCAGGGTTATTGCGCTTCCCTTATGAATGAGAATATATTAAAGAAAACAAAGGTCATTGACTTAAGCGCCGATTACCGGATCAAGGATGTGGCAATCTATGAAGAATGGTATAAAATGGAGCACAAGACCCCCCAGTTTATAAAGGAAGCGGTTTATGGTCTTCCGGAAATCAACCGGGAAAAGATCAAAAATGCCAGGCTTATCGCCAATCCAGGCTGTTATCCTACCTGCTCCACTTTATCCATTTATCCCTTAGTAAAGGAAGGGCTGATTGATCCCGGTACCATCATCATTGACGCCAAGTCCGGGACATCAGGTGCAGGAAGAGGAGCCAAGGTTGATAACTTATACTGCGAGGTCAATGAGAATATCAAGGCTTACGGTGTAGGCGTTCACCGCCACACGCCTGAAATTGAGGAACAGCTGTCATATGGGGCAGGACGTCCTGTTACCATCAGCTTTACTCCCCATCTGGTGCCAATGAACCGTGGCATTCTCATAACTGCCTATGGAACTCTTGCCAGATCTGTTTCCTATGAGGAAGTGAAGGCAGTTTATGATAAGTATTATGAAAATGAGTATTTTGTCAGGGTGCTGGAAAAGGATGTGGTTCCCCAGACCAAGTGGGTGGAAGGAAGCAATTTTGTGGATGTAAACTTTAAGATCGATCCAAGGACGAACCGGGTGGTCATGATGGGCTCCATGGATAACCTGGTAAAGGGGGCAGCGGGACAGGCGGTGCAAAATATGAATATCCTGTTTGGACTGCCGGAGAACAAGGGGCTTAAGCTGATTCCCATGTTCCCGTAAGGCTTACAAATGAATGCTTAAATAAAGGAAAATATTATGATGATTCGTACGATGACATTAAAGGATTATGACAAGGTTTATGAACTCTGGTCTGGGATTAAAGGTTTTGGGCTGCGAACTGTGGACGATTCCAGGGAAGGTGTAAAAATGTTTTTAAATAGAAATCCGGCAACCAGCGTGGTGGCAGAAGAAGATGGAAAGATCATCGGCTCCATTCTCTGCGGCCATGACGGGCGGCGGGGCTGCATGTACCACGTGTGCGTGGCAGAGGGATACCGGAAGCATGGAATAGGCCAAAAGATGGCTCTGGAAGCAATGAAAAGGCTGAAAGAAGAAGGAATCAATAAGGTCAGCCTGATCGCTTTTAAATCCAATGCCGTTGGCAACGAATTCTGGAATAAAGTAGGCTGGACCTTTCGCGATGATTTGAATTATTATGATTTTGATTTAAATGGGGCTAACATTACAAATTTTATTGATTAAGGGGGAGGAAAGAGATGAATTTAAAGAGGATATCAGCAGAATTTTCCGTATGCAAGCTATCAGGATCAGCGGATTTGGGAAAGCTTGACATGACATCCGGATTCTGGTTTCTGGGAAAAACAGACCAGGAGTTATCTCTGGTATGTGAATCCCAATCAGTCCCTGAAGATGTGGAAGAGCAGGAGGACGGTTTTTTGGCATTTTGCATTGAGGGGGTCCTGGATTTTTCCCTCATCGGGATCTTATCGAAGATATCAACGGTACTGGCAGATCACGGAATCGGAATCTTCGCGCTATCTACGTTTAATACGGACTATATTCTCGTGAAAAAGGAAAATTACGAAAAGGCTTTGGAGCATTTGGAGACCGCAGGCTATACGGTCATTGGAACAAAGGAGGATGAATGATATGAAGCAGACAGACGGCGGTGTAACGGCAGCAAAGGGATTTAAGGCGGCATCTGCGGCGGCAGGAATTAAATATAAAGACAGAAAAGACATGGCAATGATTTACAGTGAGGCTCCCTGCAAGGCGGCGGGAACCTTTACCACCAATATTGTAAAAGCGGCCCCTGTAAAGTGGGATAAGGATGTTGTAACAAATTCCCCTTACGCCCAGGCAGTGGTTATCAATGCGGGAATCGCCAATGCCTGTACAGGAGAGGAAGGGCTTCGCTATTGTAAGGAAACGGCAAAAGCGGCTGCGGAAAGCCTTTCCATTCCCGTTAATTCCGTACTGGTGGCATCTACCGGAGTGATCGGCAAGCAGCTTCCCATGGACCGTATTACCGCCGGGGTAAAGGCTCTTGTACCGGCTCTTGACGGCAGCCTGGAAAGCGGAACAGGCGCAGCCATGGCTATTATGACTACTGACACGGTGAAAAAGGAAGCTGCGGTCCAGTTTGAGATGGGCGGAAAGACAATTACCATGGGCGGCATGTGCAAAGGTTCCGGTATGATCCATCCTGACATGTGCACCATGTTAAGCTTTGTTACAACAGATGCGGCCATTTCCAAAGAGCTTTTGCAGGAAGCTTTAAGGCAGGACATTAAGGACACCTACAACATGATTTCCGTGGATGGAGATACCTCTACGAATGATACGGTGCTTCTCCTTGCAAACGGAATGGCGGGGAATGAGGAGATCACATCAAAAAATGAGGATTATAAGGCATTCTGTAAAGCCCTGAACTTCGTTAATGAAACTCTTGCAAAGAAAATGGCAGGTGACGGGGAAGGCTGTACCGCGTTGTTTGAGGTAAAGATCATCGGAGCGGAGACAAAGGAACAGGCTGTGACCCTTTCTAAATCCGTCATCACCTCCAGCCTGACAAAGGCCGCTATTTTCGGCCACGATGCCAACTGGGGACGGATCCTTTGTGCCATGGGATATTCCGGGGCAATGTTTGACCCGGAACAGGTGGATTTATATTTCGAAAGCGCAGCAGGAAAACTGAAAATCATTGAAAACGGGGTTGCTCTTCCCTACAGCGAAGAAGAAGCCACAAAGATCTTATCAGAGCCGGAAGTGACCGCAATTGCTGATGTGAAGATGGGGGAAGCAGCTGCAACTGCCTGGGGATGTGATCTGACCTTTGATTATGTGAAGATTAATGCGGATTACCGCTCATAAAATCAATTTGGAATACCTGTACATCCGATGCCCGAGAAGGCGGGGCAGGCTCTAAAACGGGGTGGGATTTGCCCGGAAAACATGGGCAGGAAAGGAGAAATTACTATGGATCTGGATCACAGCATTATGGAAAAAGCGGAGGTGCTGATAGAGGCCCTTCCCTATATACAGCGTTTCAACAGAAAGATCATTGTGGTAAAATACGGCGGCAGTGCCATGGCGGATGAGGAGCTGAAAAAGAGTGTTATTCAGGATGTGGTGCTCTTAAAGCTGGTTGGCTTTAAGCCCATCATCGTCCATGGAGGAGGAAAGGAAATCAGCAAGTGGGTGGAAAAGTCAGGCATGGAGCCGCATTTTGTCAATGGACTCCGGGTGACTGATGAGCCCACTATGGAGATTGCTGAAATGGTATTAAACCGTGTCAATAAAAGCCTGGTGCAGATGGTCAATGAATTAGGCGTAAAAGCAGTAGGAATCAGCGGAAAAGACGGCATGATGTTAAAGTGCCAAAAGCGCTATTCAAACGGAGAGGACATCGGCTTTGTAGGAGATATCACCCAGGTGGACCCTCAGATCATATATGATTTACTGGAAAAGGATTTCCTCCCAATCATCTGCCCTGTGGGTTTTGACGAGGATTTTGAGACCTATAATATTAACGCCGACGATGCGGCCTGCGCCATTGCCACGGCCATGGAGGCGGAGAAACTGGCCTTTTTGACTGATGTGGAAGGAGTTTATAAGGATTTTCAGGATAAGGAATCTCTGATTTCCGAAATGTCCATCGACGAAGCGGAGGAATTTGTGGAAAGCGGGATGCTGGGAGGAGGAATGCTCCCAAAGCTTCAAAACTGTATTGACGCCATGAAACAGGGGGTATCCAGGGTACATATCATGGACGGGCGGATTCCCCATTGTCTGCTTTTAGAGATATTTACCAATAAAGGAATCGGAACAGCCATTATAAGTCCGGGAGAGGAGCGTTTTTATCATGCTAAGTAAACAGGAATATATTGAGAAAGCAGAGTCTGAGATTTATAAGACCTATAACCGTTTTCCTGTTGTTTTCGACCACGGGGACGGCATTCATCTTTATGATACGGACGGACAGGAATACTTAGATTTCGGCGCCGGGATCGCGGTGATGGGATTGGGCTACAATGACCCGGAATTTAATGAGGCCTTAAAGGAGCAGGTGGATAAGCTTCTTCACACCTCAAACCTCTTTTACAATGTCCCTGCCGTAGAAGCGGGAGAGCTGATTTTAAAGGCATCCGGCATGGATAAGGTGTTTTTTACCAACAGCGGGACAGAAGCGGTGGAAGGCGCTTTAAAGATAGCCAGAAGATACGCCTATAATAAGGACGGGGGTCATGACCATGAAATAATCGCCATGAACCACTCCTTTCACGGCAGGAGTTTTGGCGCTCTTTCCGTAACGGGAAATGACCATTACCAGGAGCCATTTAAGCCTTTGCTTCCAGGAATTAAATTTGCTGATTTTAATGATCTGGACAGCGTAAAGGCCCTGGTCAATCATAAGACCTGCGCCATAATCATGGAAACGGTCCAGGGAGAAGGCGGCATTTATCCGGCCAGTGAAGAATTTTTAAAGGGTGTGAGAGCCCTTTGCGATGAACATGACATGGTGCTGATCCTTGATGAGATCCAATGCGGAATGGGGCGGACCGGAACCATGTTTGCTTGGCAGAAATACGGCGTAAAGCCTGATGTGATGACCGTTGCAAAGGCCCTGGGAAACGGCGTGCCTGTGGGAGCATTTCTGGCAGCAGGAAAGGCCGCAACAGCCATGACTCCCGGCGATCATGGTACCACCTACGGCGGAAATCCTTTTGTGACGGCTGCTGCGTTTAAGGTGCTGGAACTGTTTGAAAAGCGAAAGATCGTGGATCATGTAAAGGAAATGGGAGAGTATCTTGCAAAGAAGCTTAATTCTCTGGCAGAACGGTATGAAATCATAACAGAACAAAGAGGCATTGGGCTGATCCGGGGCCTTGAGTTTTCTGTGCCGGCTGCCCCCATTGTGAGCCAGGCCTTGTCAGAGCAAAAGCTGGTGCTTATCAGCGCAGGAACAAATGTCATCCGCTTTGTTCCTCCTTTGGTGATCGAAAAAGAACATGTGGATGAAATGATAGAAAAGCTGGAGGAAGTACTGAAGCATCAGCTTTAAACCTTTTGCCGGGGTCTTCAGAAGGATATCTGAAGGCTCCGGTTTTTTTGTGTAATGATTGGGTTGGCAAAGTGATCAATCCTGTATTCTGTGATAGGAGAAGAGCTGTTTTGTCTTCACCCCTTCAGCAGTTCCGGCTCAACCCTGTTAATATAAGTTTCCAGGGAATTTCTGTCAATGAGGGCGGGAATTACCCCCTGTCTGGATACGCAAAAGCCTGCAGCATATGCGGCGATTCTGGCCGATGCTTCCATAGAATATCCTGATGATAAATATGCGGAAAGTGCTGCAATAAAAGCATCTGCTGCTCCGGTAGTATCCACAGGTGGAAAGGGAGAGGCAGGCAGATATCCCTGAAAGGAGGGGGCTTTTAAATAGCAGCCGGAATGCCCCAGGGTGATGATCACGGTTTCCGCTCCCTGTCTTATAAATTCAGCGGCTTTTCCTTCTATACCGGGAATATCCGGGCACAACAGCTCCGCTTCCTTGTGGTTGGGAACAAATATATCAATGAGCTTCATAAGGGAAGGGCGGATGGATTTCATGGCAGCAGGCTTTAAAATGTTTTTTGCACCATATTTTTTTGCCAGCCTGGCGGCTGTTTCTATAGCAGCTTCAGGGACTTCGGTCTGAAGAAGGCAGTAACCGGAATGTTCAAAGACTTTTTCATAAGCAATAATGTCCTCAGGATATAAATTCTGGTTGGCCCCTGTCAGTATGGTAATCATGCTTTCGCCGTCATTCTGGACATGGATATAGGCTTTTCCTGTTTCCCTGTTGGCATCCCTTTTTAACCCCTGGACATCCACCTGGTTTTCTTCCATACAGGTGTATATGATGTTGGAGTCGTAATCGCTTCCCACCTTGCCGATGAGAGAAACTTCATTTCCAAGTTTTGCAGCACCTACGGCCTGATTGGCGCCTTTTCCTCCCGGAATGACGGAATGCCTGCTGGTGCTGACGGTCCGTCCGGGCTGGGGAAGTTCATCCACGTTTAAGGTCACATCAATGTTGACGCTTCCCACCACCACGATTTTTCTCGTTTGAGAGGTAAAGGGGAGGCCAAGGCTTTGGGTATTTTCCAAGGGAAAGTCCACGTGAAAGGCTGAAAATTCCTCTTCCCGTTTCTCACATTTTTCTATGATACGCCTGCAGGCAAAAGCCCCGAATTCACAGTAAGGGATCCGCAGGCTGGAAATGCCTGGAAAAGCAATGTTTTCACGGGCGTCATCTCTTAAGCTGATCAGGGATAAATCCGATGGAACATGGAACTTAAGCTTTGATAAATGTTCCAGAAGGATAAGGGCGGACGCATAATGAGTGCTGACAATTCCCGTTAGGGTGTGGGTCAATATGGCATTGTACCAGTCTTCCGACTCAATAGAAAGGTCCATGGGGCTGCTGTAGGGGATGCCGTGAACAAATAAACACTTTTTAAACCCGTCCAGAACCATTTCAGAACGCAGGCTGTTCTGTTTTGTGAGGCAGCCCAGCTTTGTATGGCCATGCTGAACCAAAATTTCCGCCGCAGCATAGCCCATACCTGTAAAATTAATGGAATAGGATAGGGGATACTTCCTGCTGTTAATACAGCAGACTTCTATGCCCTGTTCTTCGAAATAGTGCCTGTGATCCAGGCTGTCCCCGTTTACCGGTTCCCAGATGACCCCGTCCACATGATTTTTGCAAAGGGATGTGATGTTTTTCAGTTCATGTTCCGGGCTGTTCAGGCTGTCATTGATTAAAATACTGTAGCCGCTTTTTTGTGCTTCGGTTATGATGCCGTTAATCAATTGGCTGGTTTTCCCCATGGATTTAAGGAGCAGGCCTAAAATAAAGGTTTTTGCTTCCGGGTTATTTTTAACCGTACTGTATGGAGTATAATGATAGTCTTTTACAATTTTAAGAACCCGGTTTCTTGTTTCAGGACCTATGTTTTTGTCTTTGTTGTTCACTATTTTTGATACGGTGGATATAGAAACACCGGCCAACTGGGCGATTTCCTTAATTGTCATGTGACCTTCTCCCCCTGGATTTATTGATTGTAACAAATAATTCGTGATATTCCGTTAATTATGGGACAAATATTTAATTTTGTCAATGAACAATAAAAAGCAATAGGTAAATTATTTAAGGAAAATGGTTTAATAAAATATTTTTTTGTGCAAAAATACTTGACATCTCATTCTGAGGATGGTAGCATTTGCTTAAAAGAAATGCAGATCATTGGCTGTTTTATTTTTTAACTAAAAGGAAAAACGTTTTACCAAAGAGGAAGGTAAGATGAAATCCTTTTATATTATATTTTATAAGGAGGAATTTCAATGAAAAAAAGATTTTGTAGCATCCTGATGACGGCAGCGCTTGCAGTGTCTCTGGCCGGCTGTTCCGGCGGGGCAGGTGCAGCAAAGGAGAGCGGGAAAACAGCAGAGCCCACCACACAGGCCCCATCGGAAAATGGGACGGCAAAGGAAAAGCCAGGGGAGGGAAAAAGGGTATGTATTGTGTATTCCGGAAACTTAGGGGACAAGTCCTACAATGATTCCTGCAATGAGGGTGCAAAAGAGGCTGCCGCGGATTTTGGAGTGGAAATTAAAAATCTGGAGGGGACATCCGCAGAGGAATGGGAAGCAAACTTTTTGTCCGCCTGCGAGGACGGTTATGATCTTGTCATCTGCTCATCCTCGAACTTTGAAGAGTACATGAAAGAGCATTGCGCCAGCTATCCGGATGTAAAATTTGCCATTATTGATACCACGGTGGAAGGTGATAATATCGTATCCATCAGCTTTGCACAGAATCAGGGTTCTTTCCTGGCAGGTGCGGCAGCAGCCATGTTTACCCAGAAAACAGATATTGAAGGGGTAAACCAGGACAAGATCATTGGATGGGTAGGGGGAATGGATATTCCGGTCCTTCATGATTTCTACGTTGGATATGAGCAGGGTGCAAAATATATTGACCCGGAAATCCAGGTTCTTCAGTCCTTTGCAGGAACATGGAATGATCCGTTAAAGGGAAAAGAGCTGACATTGGCACAGTTTGATCAGGGTGCGGACATCGTAATGAACGTAGCCTCCGGCACTGGCCCCGGAATTCTGGAAGGTGCTAAGGAAGCAGGAAAATATGCCATTGGCGTGGATTTAAACCAGGATAATGACCAGCCGGGAAGTGTGCTGACTTCCATGGTAAAGCGTGTGGACACAGCCTGCTATCTGGCGATCCAGTCAGTAGTTGAAGGTACATTTAAAGGAAATTCCACTTCTTATCTGACCATAAAGGAAGAAGGCGTAGGCCTGACCGATTTCAGCGTGATGAAAGAACATCTGGGAGATAAATTCCCCGAAGACATTGTAGAAAAAGTAAAAGAACTGGAAGAGAAGATCGTTTCAGGAGAAATTGTGGTAGAGAATTATACCGGTTTTGGCGCAAACAAATAGCGGAAACTGAAAAGAATGGAGAATGGTTTGGATTTCCTGAGACCCCTCGGGTTTCCAAACCATTTTCCGGTTAAAAGGAGCGGGAGAAGACTCCTGACAAGAGAAAGAGGGTGAAAGTTTGAGTGACTATGTGATTGAAATGAAGGACATTGTGAAGTCATTCGGAAATGTTCATGCAGTAAAGAACGGACAATTCACTTTAAAAACTGGTGAGATCCATTCCTTAATCGGAGAGAATGGGGCCGGAAAATCCACCATGATGAAGCTGCTCTACGGTATGTATCCCATTGATGACGGAGTGATCCGGATCCATGGAGAGGAATTCCCATCCATCACTCCGAAAGCTGCCATTGAAAAAGGCATCGGAATGGTACATCAGGAATTTATGCTGGTCAATGAACTGACGGTGCTGGAAAATATTATTTTGGGATTTGAGCCCCGCCATGGAATCACCATTGATTTTGACAAGGCCAGAAAGATGGTGGAACAGTATGTCAGCCAGTATGGAATGGATATACAGCTGGGGAAAAAGATCAATCAGATATCCGTGGGAGAAGCGCAGAGGGTGGAGATCATCAAAACCTTAACCAGGGGAGCCAATGTGATCATTCTGGATGAGCCTACGGCGGTTTTAACGCCCCAGGAGACTAGACAGCTTTTCGTGATCCTGCAGAATTTGAAAAAAGACGGAAAATCCCTGGTGTTTATTTCTCATAAATTAAATGAGGTTATGGAAATCTCGGACCGCATCAGCGTGATGCGGCAGGGAAATTATGTGGGGAGCGTAAATAAGGAAGAGACTTCCCCGGCAGAGCTTGCAAAAATGATGATCGGAAGGGAAGTGTTTTTAAATATTGAAAAAGCCCAGGCAAACCCGGGGGAAAAGGTTTTGGAAGTGAAGGATGTATGGGTTTCCGGAGAAAAGGAAATTTCCAAGATCCGCGGGGTATCACTGGATGTCCGGGAAGGAGAGATCGTAGGGATAGCGGGAATCGACGGAAACGGGCAGAGTGAGCTGATTGAAGCAATTACAGGGCTTCGGCAGGTTGAGAAAGGAAGCGTGCTCTTAAACGGGAAAGAAATAAAGGACTTAAGTCCCAGACAGATCCGGAATGCAGGTCTGTCTCATATCCCGGAAGACCGCAATACAAGGGGCTTAAACCGGTCCATGAGCATCAAGGAAAATCTCATAGCCGTTAAAGTGAGCGAAGCTCCGTTTTGCAAGGGGATGGTGCAAAATGATAAGGATATCCTGGAATATGCCAGGAAACTGTCAGAGGTTTTTGACATCCGTCCCAGGGATCCGGAGATATCCACTCAGTCCCTGTCAGGGGGAAATGCACAAAAGGTAGTGGTTGCAAGAGAAGTTTCCATTGGGGGAAAGCTTCTGGTTGCCTCTCAGCCCACCAGGGGGGTTGACATTGGAGCCATTGAATCCATCAGAAGGATTTTGCAGGAAGTGAAATCAAAAGGAATGGGAGTTTTGCTGGTTTCCGCAGATTTGGAGGAGATCTTGTCCCTTTCAGACCGGATCGTTGTCATGCACGAGGGCAGGATCACAGGAAGGCTGAAAGCAGAGGAGGCCAATGAGGATAACCTGGGATTGCTGATGATGGGCGGAACTGCACCGGCTGAGGAAAGGGAGGGCACAACATGAATGTAACGGTAAAAAGCATACAGAAAATTTTACTTACCATGCTGCTTGCATTGGCGATCGGAGCCTTATTTATCCTTTCTATCGGGGAAAATCCCTTAGAAGCCTATGGTGCCCTGCTGCGGGGAGCATTTAACGGAAAGCTTAAAATAGGCACCACCCTGGCCAGCTTTACGCCCCTTCTTCTCACCTCCTGCGCGTTTGCGGTGGCTGCAAAGGCGGGAGCATTTAATGTTGGAGTGGAAGGCGAGGTGTTTCTGGGAGGCATGGCAGCCGCCTACATCGGGATCAACTGGACGTTTCTTCCTGCACCTCTTCGCCTGGCAGCCTGTTTTCTGGGGGCAATGGCAGCGGCAGCCTTGTGGGCCCTGATCCCCGCCGTACTGAAAGCTTATTACCGGGTGAGCGAGGTCTGCGTGACCATTCTCATGAACAGTGTGGCCCTGTACATAACCTCCTATCTGGTCAGCGGACCCATGAGTGCGGGGGTAGCCAATGCCCAGTCTCTTCCAGTGACAGTGAATTTGCCTCAGTTTATGAAACCCAGCAGTGTCAATGCAGGACTTTTCATTGCCCTGGTCACTGTGGTTCTTATGATCTGGGTTTTAAATAAGACCACCTTTGGGTATAAGGTAAAAACGGTGGGAACAAATCCTGCTCATGCGGAGTACGTGGGCATCAGCCCGAAAAAGATTTTTATACAGTCCATGATGGTAAGCGGAGCATTGGGCGGGATGGCCGGCTGCATTGAGGTTTTGGGAGTTCACGGATACTTTTTAAACAATTTTGCGGCAGGACTTGGCTCCAATGGCATGCTGGCTTCTCTGATCGTCAAGAACAACTTAATCTTTGCTCCCTTCATGTCATTTTTCCTGGCAGTGTTAAAATCCGGAGCCATGGGGATGCAGCAGAGCACCGGCGTACCGAAATCCATCGTGGATACCATAACGGCAGTTTTTATTATCGTGGCAACCATGGAGCTTTTGTTCCAGTTTAAGGATAAGAAACATAAAAAAGAAAAGAGCAAATAGGAGGAGGCAGAAGTATGGATTTAAGCAAAATTTTCAGTGTATCTTTGATATATGCAGCCTTTCGTTCTGCCACGCCTATTATTTACGCGGCATTGTGCGCGGCCATTACCCAGCAGGCGGATATTTTAAATATCGGAACAGAAGGAATCATGCTCACCGGAGCATTTGCGGCAGTAGCGGTCAGCTATTTAACAGGAAGCTGGGTTCTGGGAGTTGCGGTTGCCATGATTGCAGGGCTTATCATGGCAATGATCATGGCAGTAGGCCATATCCGTTATAAAGCGGAGATCTGCGCTATTGGCATGGGAATCAATTTATTTGCGCTGGCAATTACCAAGTTTCTTTTAAACAGCGTTTTGGGAAAAAGCGGTACGTTTTCAGAGCCTGGAATCATTGCCATTCCCAGGGTCAGCCTTCCTTTTCTGGCCAAAGTTCCATTTCTCAAGGAGATCTTTGATAACTGGTGTGTAACCGAGTGGTTTGTTATTGTACTGATACTTCTGATCTGGTTTGTGTTTTACAAAACGGTCTGGGGGCTTCGGTTAAGGGCAGTAGGCCAGTTTCCCATGGCAGCGCAGACGGCAGGGATCAATGTGAATTCCATGAAATACCGCGCCATTGCCGTATCCGGACTGATCGGAGGTCTGGCAGGCGCTCATTTATCCCTTGGATACAGCAAAATGTTTACGGAGAATATGACCAATGCCAGGGGATTTATGGGAGTGGCGGCCATGTATTTCGGAGGCGCCCACCCCATTTTAACTGCAGCCGGGTGCCTGGTGTTCGGATTTGCAGATTCCATAGGAGCCAGGCTTCAGGCCTATGGAGTGCCGTCCCAGCTGGTGCTCTTAATGCCTTATGTGGTGACCATAGCAACCCTTGCAGTTTCCATGGCATCTAAGGCAGCAAGGGAAAAGAAAAAAAAGAGCGCATTGGCAAAAGCCTGAAAGGAGAAGAATGAATGGAACAACAGAAGGTTATTTTAGATTGTGATCCGGGACACGATGATGCGGTGAACATATTATTGGCAGGAAGAAACAGCGGGGTGGAAGTGCTGGGCATTACAGTGGTGGCAGGAAACCAGTCCCTTGAAAAAACCATAAGAAATGCCCTGAATGTCTGCCAGCACCTGGGACTGGATATCCCGGTCTATGCCGGCTGCGGACAGCCCATGATCCGGGATAAGCAGCTTCTTGCAGGAGATATCCATGGAGAAACCGGACTTGACGGTCCTGTTTTTGAACCCTTAAAGAGAAGGGAAGAGGCGGAGCATGGGGTACTCTTTCTCGTCCGCACCTTGATGGAATCGGAAGGAGACATCATCCTGGTGCCGACGGGGCCTTTGACCAATATTGCCATGGCAATGAGAATGGAGCCCCGTATCATACCGAAGATAAAAAGAATTGTCCTCATGGGAGGCTGCTATCAGCTGGGGAATGTGACACCGGCTGCTGAGTTTAATATCATAGCCGATGCAGATGCAGCCCATGTGGTATTTACCAGCGGCAGCCCCATTACCATGGTGGGACTTGATGTGACCAGGAAGGTGCTCTGTTATCCCCAGATCGTGAAACGGATGGAAGCGGCGGGCAATCCGGCCGCCCGGCTGTTTGCGGATCTCATGGCGCATTTCAATAAGAGCCAGAAAGAGGTTTTTGGGTGGGAAGGCGGGCCTCTCCATGACCCGGTGACCATTGCTTCCATTATTGATCCGGAACTTCTGGTGACAAAACCCATGTATACGGAAGTGGATATCAGGAGCGTACAAAGCTATGGCAGGACCAATTGTGACTTCTTTGGCTACAGTCACAGAGAAGCCAATGTTGACGTGGCCATAGATATTGATGTGGAACGTTTCTGGGATCTGATCGAGGAGGGAATCCGGGCTTACGGCTCATGAGGTGAATGATGGAAGATTTAAGAGAAGTGCTGGAAAGAAACAGGGAAGAATACGTTAAATATTTATCAGAGCTGATCGCCATCGATACCCAGGATCTGGGACATGGGATCGCCGGGGGCAGAGAAAAAGAAGGACAGGAATATTTGATCCGGCTCCTGGAGGAAATGGGAGCGGATGAGATAGAGCGGGATCCCATGACAGAAGAGATGATCGCTGCCTCCATTGAGAAATTTGGAGAAGGCAATCCGGGCCATGACTATAAGGACCGGTATAATGTTTATGCTGTTTTTAACGGACAGGGGAGCAGGAGCCTGATGTTTAACGGACACATGGATACCATGCCTCCGGGGGATGAGTCCTTGTGGAAGGTGCCTCCCCATTCTCCCAGGATCGAAGGCGGCAGGCTTTATGGCCTGGGAGCAGCGGATATGAAAGGGGGGCTTATGGCTTCCGTCATGGCTGTAAAGCTTTTAAAGGATGCCGGTATCCCTCTTCCTGTTCCTGTCCATATCTGCTCGGTGTGTGACGAAGAAGGAGGCGGCAACGGCTCCATTTTAGCGGTCATGAGAGGAAAAAGGGCAGATGGAGTGGTAGTCTGTGAACCCACATCAGGAGAACTGATTCTGGCTCATATGGGATTTGTATTTATGAAAGTAGAGATAACCGGAAAATCCAACCATTCCGGTGCCAAATGGCTGGGCGTAAGCGCCATTGAAAAGGCAATGAGGATCATAGAAAGGCTTGATGAGCTGGAGCATGGCTGGCTGCTTAAATTTAAGCACCCCCTTCTTCCTTCCCCTAATTTAAACGTAGGGACCATTCATGGAGGAAGTGCGGGATCCACGGTGGCCGGGGACTGCGAATTTGAAATGTGCATCCACTACCTTCCCGGCCAGATGAACCATAAACAGGTGGTGGCTGAGGTCACAGACGAAATCAGACGTTTTGCAGAAAGCGATTTATGGCTGAGAGAGCATATGCCGGAAATCAGTATTTATCAGTCCGGCGGACCTTTTGAGATGGAAAAAGGGCTGCTTACAGACAGCTTTGAAAAAGCGTTTCAAGCAGCTGAGGGGAAACCCGTGGTCATAAAGGGTTCACCGGCCGGCTGTGATTCCAGGCTGTGGAAGAACATAGCCGGATGTCCGACCATTCAGTTTGGTCCCGGAAATCTGGAGCAATGCCATTCCGTAAATGAATATATTTCGGTTGAGGAATATTTAAAGGCGATTCATATCTATGCACAATTGATTTTAGAATGGGGAAAGGATGACAGGACAGATGAATAAGAAAATACTATTGGCAGGAGAATCCTGGATGAGTTATACTACACATGTAAAGGGGTTTGATTCTTTTTATACCTCTTCCTATGAGACCGGAGAAAAGTGGTTAAAAAAGGCCCTGGAAAATGCCGGTTATGAGGTGACGTTTCTTCCCAACCACCTGGCATCAGAAGAGTTTCCTTTTACCATGGAAGAATTAAAACAGTATGTCGGGGTCATTTTGTCGGATATCGGAGCCAATACCCTGCTTTTGCCTGCGGCGACCTTCACCCACAGCAAAAAGATGCCGGACCGCTGTAAACTGATCAGGGATTATGTCCTGGCCGGAGGTGCTCTTTTGATGATCGGAGGATATTTAACATTTTCCGGTGTGGATGGAAAGGGAAAATGGCATGACACGGCTGTTCAGGAAGTTCTTCCTGTGGAGGTTTTAACTGTTGATGACAGAATGGAACACTGTGACGGGGCAAAGCCTGTTGTAAGAGAAAGCCATGATGCCATATCCGGACTTCCTTCAGACTGGCCGGAGGTGCTGGGATACAACAAAACAGTGGCAAAGCCGGAAGCAATGGTGCCCGTTACCATAGAAAATGATCCCTTCCTCGCGCTGGGAACCTACGGAAAAGGAAGAAGTGCGGCCTTTACCACGGATTGTGCCCCTCACTGGGCTCCGCCGGAATTTTGTGAGTGGGAATATTACGACCAGCTTTGGAAGGGGATTTTTGACTGGCTGACAGAGAAGTAGAGGGGTTGAAATGGAAAAGGAAGGCTGGGAACAGGAAGCAATTCAGCTTTTAACGGATTTGATGGAGATCAGAACCGTCAACGGGAAAGACGGAGAGAAACAGGCTGCGGAATATATCTGCCAATATTTAAGCAGCCGTGGAATAAAGGCTTTTGTCCAGGATATTGGAGAAGAAAGGGGAAACGTGATTGCATTGATCCCGGGAGAGGAAACGGGAGAGGGGATGATCTGGAACGGTCATCTGGATACTGTGGATTACGGAGAACTGGAGAGCTGGGATACAGAACCATGGACTCCGGTGATAGAAAACGGCTGCCTCTTCGGACGGGGGGCCAGTGATATGAAAAGCGGACTGGCTGCCATGGTATATGTTCTGGGAAAGCTGGGGGAGACCGGGAAAAAGCCGGGGAATTCCATCCAGTTTCTTGGAACATGTGACGAAGAACGGGGAGGAGCCGGGGCAAGAGCCGTTATTTCCGGAGGCCATATGATGGAAGGGTCTGTTTTGCTGATCGGAGAGCCTACCGGCTGCACCGTTGGAATCGCCCAGAAAGGCTGTATCTGGCTGGAGCTGGAGGTAAGAGGTAAAACCAGCCATGGAGCCTATCCGGAAGAAGGCTGCAATGCAGTTATCTGCGCCTATGAAACGGCAGAGCGTCTGGGCAGCTGGATCCGTGAGCATGACCATCCGGTTCTGGGGAGTGCCACTGCCCAGATTACGGAAATCCAGGGCGGAATACAGCCCAATATGACGCCTGATCTGTGCACGGTATTAATGGATATCCGGACCGTGCCTGGACTTACTTATGAAAGCATTCACAGCCGGCTGAAAACGGTATTTCGGGAAATCAGCCGGAAATACGGAAGCATTCCAAGTCTGGTCATCCGGATTAAGAACCACAGAATAAGCATTGAGGCGGACAAGTCTTCCAAAGGAGTTTCCAGACTGGTAAAAAGCATGGAGGCTGCCGGGATCCGGGAAACTTATTCCGGGATCTCCTATTTTACGGATGCTTCCATATTGGCGGAAGGAAAAGAAGGGCTTACCACTGTCTTATTTGGACCGGGCTCGGCGGATATGGCACACAAGCCCAACGAATGTGTGCAGATCGAGAAGTATTTAAGGGCAATACAGGCATTGACAAATTTGGCAGCAGCGAGGATTGAGGATGAGAGCAACAATAAAGGATATTGCCAATGACACGGGACTTTCCGTGACAACGGTCTCTCTGGTATTAAACGGGAAAGCCTATAAGATACCGGATGATACGAAAAAGCGCATAATGGAATCGGCGCGCAAGCTTAACTACCGGCCCAATCAGCTGGCAGTCAGTCTGGTTAAAAAGAGAAGCAAAACCATAGGCCTTATTATTCCTGACATTGGAAATGTCTTTTATGCCCATATGGTAAAGGGGATCGAAGAATGCTGCAGGGAGCACGGGAGAACGCTGATCCTGTGCAATACCAACGATCTCCATGAAAGAGACATGGAGTATATCCATCTTCTGGCTGACCAGGGCGTGGACGGGATCATCTATGTCATGTCCAGGGAAAGCGATGAGACAGCCGGTGAGGAATCGGTCCGCTTATTGGAACAGCTGCAGATGCCGTTTGTGCTCCTGGACCGTTTTCTTACGGATGCAGACTGTGCTGAAATAATCCTGGATCATGAACTGGGAGGATATTTGGCAGGGAGGCATTTAGCAGAGCTTGGCCACAAGAGGATCGCCTGCGTAACAGGTCCTGTTAATCTGGCGGATTCTGAGAGAAGATTAAAAGGCTATGTCCGTGCACTGGAGGAATTTCATATTCCTTTTGATGAAAAACTGATTTATGAAGGCGATTATACCATGGAATGCGGGGAGAGGGCTGTGGCAGCGCTGATGCACTATGGATTTACAGCGGTATTTGCCTGTAATGATCTTTCCGCTTTTGGCGTGTGCAGGCAGCTGTCTAAATATCATAAGAAGGTGCCTGAAGATATATCGGTAGTGGGATATGATGATGTTTTGTATGCGGAGATGATGGCAGTTCCCCTTACAACGGTCAGACAGCCGGTATACGAGATGGGCGTGGAGTCTGTAAAACGGCTCATTTCCCAGATCAAAGGGAAAAAAACAGAAAATAAAATTGCGGTATTTGAACCGAAATTGATGATTAGAAGCAGTACCGTAGGAATGGGACAGGAGTGCAGGATATGAAAATATTGAATTTTGGTTCTCTGAATATTGACTATGTTTACCAGGTGGATCATTTTGTCAGAGAGGGAGAAACCATTTCCTCTGATTCTCTGGAGATATTTTGCGGAGGAAAAGGCTTGAATCAGTCTCTGGCGCTGAGCAAAAGCGGGGCTAAGGTCTGGCATGCAGGAGCGGTGGGAGCGCAGGATGGCGCGATCCTGATCCAGGAGCTGGAGCAGTTCGGTGTTGATACGGGAAATATTAAGAGGCTGAAAAATAAGACAGGCCATGCCATCATACAAAAGAATCAGGAAGGCCAAAACGGCATTCTCTTGTATGGAGGCGCGAATCAGGAAATAACAAGAGATCAGGTGGATGAAGTTTTAAGTGAATTTGGAGAAGGGGACTTTCTCATTCTGCAGAACGAAATCAATGAAGTGGGATACATTATGGAACAGGCGTATGGGAAAGGGATGAGAATTATTTTAAATCCTTCCCCAATGGACCGCAAAATATGGACGTATCCTCTTCCTTATGTGGAGTTTTTTATATTGAACGAGATTGAAGCCGGGGATATCTGTCAAAAGAGCGGAAGCGGCAGAGAGCTTTTGGATCAGCTGGCTGAAAAATTTCCCAAGGCAAAGGTCCTTTTGACTCTGGGCCAGGATGGTTCTTTATACAAGGACGGCCAGCAGGTGTTTGAGCAGAAGATCTATCCTGTGCATGTGGTTGATACCACCGGGGCCGGAGATACCTTTACCGGCTATTTCATAGGAGGGCTTTCGCTGGGAGAATCTCCGGAACAGGCTTTGGATCATGCGGCAAAGGCGGCCTCCATTGCAGTATCCAGAGCCGGGGCAGCGCCTTCGATTCCCGGAAGAGACGAGGTTATGAGGAGTTATTGAGGTTAGAGAGAAAAAGGAAGCCACCGGGGCTTCCTTTTCTGCTATAAAGCCGATTTTCCACTCAGTTCCCGGATCTCCCGGACACGCAGAAGAACAGGAAGGAGAGCTCCGGCTGCAATCAGGCTGAAGAGATTCTGCACCAGATTAAAGGGAACATTGGAAACGGCGGCAGGCCAGTCATATACCAGCAGTTCAAATAGAAAATAGCCGCCGGTGACTACTGCGCTGGATACTATTCCGGCGGTCAGAAAAGGCAGCGGCCGAAAGCTGCCCGCCTGTCCTTTAGACGGTAAGTGTCTGTACAAATATCCGCCTGAACATGCAGCCAATGCTTTAATGATCAAGGTTGCCGGCGCATAAAAGGCGTAGCCGGACAGTAAGTCCGCCATCATAGAGCCGATCCCTCCTGCGGCTCCGCCGGCCAGCGGTCCTAAAAGCATGCCGCTGAGCAATACCATCCCGTCACCTAAATGAATATAACCGCTGAATGCAGATGGTATGTGTATGACCATAGTAGCGGCGGTGGTAAGGGCTGCCATCAAGGCACTGTAAACGATTTTTTTTGTTCTGCTGTTGTTCATATCTTTTCCTCCCATAAAAATTTTCTGATCGTTTTATTATGCTCTATCATATAGAAAAACTGGCATTTTTTAAATATCCAATTTGAATAAAATTATACATACCAGTTTTGACGCCGCAGCCTAAAAGGCTTGACCAAAGAGGCCTGCAAATATCAGCCTGAGTGTTTGCGGTACGCAGCCATGCCTGTTTCAGAAGGGCCATGGCTGCGTGTTTTTTCATGTGAGGTTGACAGCAGAGGATGTCCCTGTTAAAATCAAAAAAATCAATTTATCCACATAGGGACCCGGCAGTAGGTACAATAATGGGTATTAATGAAATGAGAGGAGAAGTAAAAATGAAGATTGGTGCCATAACAGTCGGGCAGAGCCCGAGAACAGACGTTACAGCGGATATCATGGGTATTTTTAACGGGAAGGCGGAAATCCTGGAAAGGGGAGGGCTGGACGGCCTGACAAGAGAGCAGATCCAGGAATTCACCCCAAAGGAGGGAGATTACGTGCTGGTCTCCAGGTTAAATGACGGAACTTCCGTTACCTTTGCGGAACGCCATATCATTCCCAGACTTCAGCAGGCAATCCAGGAACTGGAAGAGCAGGGAACCGCCTTTATTATGATGTTTTGTACAGGAAAATTTCCGGATACCCTGAAAGCAAAAGTACCCCTCATCTATCCTTGTGAAATTTTAGACAGAGTCGTTCCTCTTCTGACCGCAGCTTCTTCCATTCTTGTGGTAACGCCGTCACCTTTGCAAATAACCCAAAGTGAGGAAAAATGGTCCAGGATCGTGGAGCAGGTTTCCGTTACCGCCTGTTCCCCTTATGGAGAATGGAAGGAGCTGGAGGAAGCAGCCAGTCTTGTAAGGGATACAAAAGCAGATCTGGTGGTTTTGGACTGCATTGGGTTCAGCCAGGAAATGAAACAGCTGTTTGCAAAAGAAACCGGAAAGCCGGTCATTCTTCCCAGAACCTTATTGGCCCGCCTTGTTTCTGAATTGACAGACGTCTGATGAAAAGAGAAAACAGGGTGAATTTTTAAATACGGCTTCATCCCTGTGCATGATGCTTAAATTGTGTATGAAAAACCGTGCAAACTGTTATTTACAAAAAAAATTCTCCTTGATAAAATACTTATCAAATATCCGCCAACAGGAATTGAAAGGATTGATGGGATGAATGACCTGCTATTCAGGGCAAAGGAACTTGAGGATTATGGAATCCATATCAGACGGCTGATACATAGAAAACCGGAAATCGGTTTTGACCTTCCGGAGACGGTAAAGCTTGTGAGGGAAGAGCTTAAGTCCCTTGGCTATGAGCCTTCTGCCTGCGGAATTGCAGGGATCACGGCGCTGGCCGGAAAGCCCGGAAAAACATTTTTATTGAGAGCTGACATGGATGCCCTGCCCATGAAAGAGGAAACAGGACTGCCTTTTGCATCGGAAAACGGCTTTATGCATGCCTGCGGCCATGATATTCACACCGGCGCATTGCTGCTGGCCGCCCGGATACTGAAGGAGAGGGAAGAGGAATTAAAGGGAACGGTAAAGCTCATGTTCCAGCCCTGTGAGGAAGGGGTGGGAGGCGCTTCGGACATGGTAAAGGCTGGGGTTCTTGAGAACCCTTCCGTGGATGGGGCAATGGCTCTCCACGTACTCCATGATAAGTCGGGAACCGTTGGGTATTCCCGGAATACGGCATGCGCTTCCAGCGATATTTTTACCATTACGGTAAAAGGGAAAGGCGGACACGGAGCCGCACCTCATCTCTGCATTGACCCCATTCATATTGCAGTTCACATCCATATGGCACTGCAGTCCTTAAACAGCCGGGAGGTAAATCCTGATGAAATGCTGGTATGCAGCATCTGCCAGATAAACGGGGGAACCGCTGCCAACGTTTTTCCTGAAACAGCGGTATTAAAAGGAACCATCCGCACCATGAATGAAAAGGTGAGAAGCTTTGCCAGAGAACGTCTGGTTCAGATCGCAGAACAGACAGCCGGTGCGTTCCGGGGGAAAGCAGAGGTGGAATTCCTCCATGAGGGCGTTCCGCCCATGGAAAATAACGGGGACCTTCTGGAGGCTTCCGTCAGCTATATCGACGGCCTTCTGGGAGAGGGAACCTGCAGGGAGCTGCCCAGAATGACCGGCTCCGAGGATTTCTCCGTGATCTCCCAGATCGTACCATCTGTACTTTTGTGGGTGGGAACCGGTTCAGCAGAAGAGGGATACCCTTACGGCGTCCATGACTCAAGAGTGACCTTTAGTGAGGAAAGCCTTCACAAAATGGCTGCCATATATGCCAATACGGCCATCAAGTGGCTGAGAGAGCACCCATAGGGTGTATCTGAAAACCGGAATACGAAAATAACATATGTTTCGAATATAACGATAGTTAAAGGCGACTATGCTTTCTTTGACTGTCGTTTTATTAATATACAAGAAAAGAGGAATCATTATGAAAAAAAGAATGTTAGCAGCAATCCTGACGGTAGCTGTCACAGCCGGTTTAAGCGCATGCGGTTCCGGTTCTTCGGCCACAACGGCGGAAACGACAGCGGCAACTCAGAAAACAGCGGAAGAAACGACAGCACCGGCAGGGGAGCCGGTCTCAGGGGGTGTTATGACCATTTCCCTTTCTTCTTCACCCAAAAACCTGGATCCTGTCAAGTATACGGGAACCTATGAATCTCAGATCATCGGCACGGTATGCGATACTCTTGTGGAATATAATACGGACCTTACGGAAATCCAGCCTGCCCTGGCAAAATCCTGGACCGTAAGCGACGATGGTCTTGCCTACACGTTCACCCTGCGCGATGATGTTACATTCCAGCCGGGAAAGTATCAGGATGGAAGAAAAATGACGGCAGAGGATGTGAAATACTCTCTGGAGCGTTCTCTTGAACTTTCTGCCATGAAGAGGCTGGATATGCTGGATCACTGTGAGGTTATCAGTGATACGGAAGTGGTCTGCTACTTGTCCGAACCAAATGCCGTTTTCCTAACAGCACTGACGGATGCAGGCAATGTGATTGTGCCAAAGGAAGAAGCAGAAGGCTGGGGAGAGGATTTTGGTACCCATCTGGTAGGCACAGGCCCCTTTGCTCTCCAGACCTTTGAGCTGGATCAGCAGGCTGTTCTGGTACGCAATGAGAAATACTGGGCAGCAACCCCTTATCTGGAGGGAGTCACCTTTAAGCCGGTCAGTGACGGAAACCAGGCAGTAAACGCCCTTCGTACGGGAGAGGTCAATCTGGCCACCAGCCTTAGCGGGGAAGCCGTTAAAATAGCAAGAGAAGATCAGTCCGTAAAGCTTTTAGAGATGCCGGGCCTTCACGTTGCTTACATTTATTTCAATCAGGTCAACGGTCCGACTGCTGATATAAAGGTCAGAGAAGCCATCATCAAGGCTGTTAACATCGAGGAGCTCACTGCAGGGGTGTACCAGTACCAGGAAGCACAGCCTGCCAGTCTGCCTCTGCCTCCAGGTTCCTGGGGATACGATTCCAGCCTGGAATCAGAAGTTCCTGCTTATGATCCCGAGGGGGCAAAGAAGCTTCTTGCAGAAGCCGGATATCCTGATGGGTTTGACATGAATATTTACATTTCCAATACAGAAGCCAGGGTTAAGATGGCAACCTTATTCCAGGCCTACTTAAAAGAAAACTTAAATATTAATGTGAACATCAATACCAGCGAATGGGGAACCTTCAGCGAAATCGCAGCATCGGGGAAAACAGATGTATTTGCAATGTCCTGGACATGGTATCCGGATCCCTATTTCTTTTTAAATAAAATATTCCATACAAGCTCCATTGGTTCCCTTGGAAACGGCCAGGGCTTCAGCAGCCAGGAAGTGGACAAATACTTAGATGACGCCCTGCTGACCACTGACCAGGAAAAGAGGGCGGAATTATATAAGAAGGCGCTTGCAGTTATCGTAAAGCAGTACCCCGGCATCTTCTATGCAAATGAAAATGTAAACTGGGGCGTAAGCCCAAAGGTCCAGGGCTTAGAACAGCGCGCTGACGGCAAGGTTAAGATCTGTACTTCGGACATTAATGTCTGGTTATCCAGGTAAGGTTACAGTTTAGCTGCTCCATTCATCATTTGGCGGACAGAACATATTTCCGTAAGGCAGATGTGTTCGCCGCCAAATGATTTATGCCGGGTTCAGGTTTAATAGAAATATTTACACAATATCCCTGATTTTAAAGACACAGGAGGAGATATATGTTAAAGACAATTTTAATCAGATGTTTGCAGATCATCCCGTCTCTTTTTGTGGTTGTTACGCTGACCTTTGTACTGACCAGAATGATACCGGGGGATCCTGCCAGAGCTGTTCTGGGGCCTCAGGCCTCGGTGGAGGATGTGGAGAAAATGCGGGAAACCATGGGGCTTAACCAGCCTTTGGCAGCTCAATACAAGGATTATATGATAAACATCGTAAAAGGGGATTTCGGAACATCCTATTCCTACAATCAGCCTGTGTTTTCATTGATCGCAAGGCGTATTCCAAGTACGCTGCTGATCGCCCTGCCTGCGGTTTTGATCGCTTTGATCGCAGGACTGCTCATAGGGGTTACCTCTGCCGTGCATCAGGGGACGCTCTTTGATTATGTGTTCATGATCCTGGCTCTGGTAGGCGTCTCCATGCCGATTTTCTGGCTGGGGCTTATGCTTGTTTTAGTGTTCAGCGTGAATTTAGGCTGGCTGCCGGTTCTTGGCATGGGAGATATTTCCAAAGGGCTGGGTGATGTGATCCGCCATATGGTGCTTCCGTGCTTCTGCCTTGCAACCATCCCAACGGCCACTTTTTCCAGAATCACCCGTTCCAGCATTCTGGAATCCATTCACGGGGATTCTATCCGTGCGCTGCGGGCCAGAGGGATCAAGGAGTCTGTAGTGATCTGGAAATATGCCTTGAAAAGTGCCCTGCCGCCCCTGGTAACGGTGCTGGGCTTACAGCTGGCCGGCTGCTTTGCCGGTGCCATCCTTACGGAAACCATATTTTCCTGGCCGGGCATGGGAACACTGATCGTGGGCGCCATTGACAACAGGGACTATACTTTGATCCAGGGTGCGGTTTTAGTCATAGCCCTGGCCTTTGTAATGATCAATATGTTTGTGGATGTGATTTATATGATCATCAATCCAAATGTCAATTATGAAGGAGGATTCTAAATGGCGAAAACACTTGGATTGGATCAGCAGTCCCACGAAGAGATCTTAAGAAAAGAAAGAAAATCCAACAGTGCCTGGAGCAAGCTAAAGAGGAATAAAACAGCCCTTTTAGGATTGTTTGCCGTCAGCTTTATGATCGCCCTTGCCGTGCTGGCTCCGGTAATCACAAACGGAAAGCCCAATGAGATCCATCCCATTGATGCCTATCTGAAGTTTTTTGAAAAAGGCCATTTATTGGGCACCGATGAGTTTGGGAGGGATTTATTTACCAGAATCTGTTATGGGGCCAGGGTGTCCCTGCTGGTTGCAGCCGGAGCCACCATCATCGGCGGTGTGACCGGGGTGATCCTGGGCCTTATTGCAGGTTATATGGGAGGAATTGTGGATGCCGTCCTGATGAGAATCATGGATGGAGTTCTGGCCTTTCCCTTTATCCTCTTATCCATTGTTCTTATGACGGTCCTGGGTTCCGGTGTCATCAATGTGATCCTGGCTATCGGTATTGCGGAGATCCCACGGTTTGCCAGAGTCGTGAGAGGACAGGTACTGATTGTAAAAAAGGAAGAATACTGCAATGCAGGAAGAGTGATCGGGATATCTCATTTCCGTATGCTGACACACCACATTCTGCCCAACACGGTTTCAGAAGTAATCGTGTATGGGACGCTCAATATAGCCAGCGCCATTATTTCAGAGGCGGCCTTGAGCTTTCTGGGCCTTGGCATTGAATTGCCTACCGCCTCCTGGGGAAGTATTCTGCGGTCCGGGAGAAACTGCTTAAATACGGCTCCTCATATTGCAGCCGTATCAGGTACATTCATCTTGATCACTGTGATCGGTTTTAATCTTCTGGGAGACGGAATCCGGGATGTGCTGGATCCAAAAATGAAAAAGTAGGTAATACATATGGACATAAATGGGATAAAAAAAGAGATAGAACAGAGCATTGAGGAACATGGGAAAGAATTGTGGAAGCTTGCCAGATACCTTTGGGAAAATCCTGAGTATAACTTTAAGGAATTAAAATCCAGCAGAGCCATATGGGAGCTTTTAGAGAGCTATGGATTTGAGGTGGAAAAAGGAATCTGCGGCCTGGATACGGCTTTCCAGGGAGTGTATGACAGCGGAAAGCCCGGACCTCATATCGGCTTCCTGGCTGAATACGATGCGGTCCCCGGAATGGGACATGCCTGCGGCCACAACCTGATGGCAGCGATGGCCGTTGGAGCCGGAGTCGGCGTAAAATCTGTCATCCACCGGCTGGGAGGAAAGCTCTCGGTGTTCGGCACCCCGGCGGAGGAAGGGGGAGGAGGAAAGGTCATCATGCTGGAAAAGGAAGCATTCCAGGGCCTTGATGCGGCAATGATCCTTCACTCTGCCAATGAAACGGTAGTTAACGATATCTCCTATTCAAAGACAGATCTGATTGTGGAATACTACGGCAAAGGCGCTCACGGAGCCACCTGGCCGGAGGAAGGAAACAGTGCCCTGGACCCCCTGCTCCATTTATTCCAGTACATAGGCGGGCAGCGCCTGCGCTGGAACGGCAGGGGAACCATTCTGGGCGTTATTACAAACGGAGGCAGGGATCCCATCCATATTCCTGATTTCTGCCAGGCAAAATTTACGGTCAGGTCCTTTGACAAAAGGTTTAAAGAAACCATACTGCAGGAGTTTCTGGAAGCAGGGCAGCTCCTTGGGTCCATGACAGGAACCCGGTTCCGGTATGAGTGGGATGGGTACACCTATGAAGACATACGCAACAACAGAGAGCTGGAAAAACTTCTTGAAAAAAATTTAATGGATCTTGGAGAGACGGTTATGCCAAGGAGAAAAGACCTTGGGATCGGCTGTACTGATGTGGGGAATCTCACCCATGTCCTCCCCGCGCTCCAGTCCTATATCCAGGTGGTTCCCGAATTAAGGGGCCACACAAAGGAATTTGAGGAAGCCTGCGGCAGTATGGCAGGCAAAAGGGCAGTGCTGGTGGGAGCTAAGGCCATGGCCTTTACTGCGGCAGATTTACTGTCTTCTCCCAAAGCCATGGAAAAGGTGAAACAAAGCTTTGGGGAAATGAAAAAACGATATGAGTAAAGGAGGTGCTGCTGTGGGTGATGTATTATTAACGGTAAATGACTTAAAAACATATTTTTATACGGCAAGCGGTGTGAGCAAAGCGGTGGATGGAGTCAGCTTCCGCATAAACCGGGGAGAAATCATGGGAATTGTGGGAGAGTCAGGATCAGGAAAAAGTGTTGCCTCCTCTTCCCTCATCCGGCTTTTGCCGGCCAGAACCGGAAAGATTGTAAGCGGCAGCATAGACTTTGACGGCACGGATGTATTGAAGCTGGGAAAAAAGGAGCTTCTGGCCTTTCGGGGACGGGACGTTTCCATGATCTTTCAAAATCCCATGACCTCCTTATCACCGGTATTTAAAGTGGGTTATCAGATGGCGGAAATGATCTGCGCCCACCATAAGGTGAGCAGACAGGAGGCTTACCGCATGGGGGAAGAAGCGTTAAGAAAGGTGGGAATACCAGATGCCGGGCGCCGGATGGATTCCTATCCCTATGAATTGTCAGGAGGCATGTGCCAGCGGGTAATCATAGCAATGTCCTTGTGCAGCAATCCAAAGCTGATCATTGCGGACGAGCCTACCACGGCCCTTGATGTGACTGTTCAGGCCCAGGTGCTGGAGCTGTTAAAGGGCATGAGAGAGAAAAACGGGATGGCCATCCTGCTGATCACCCATAATCTGGGCGTTGTATGGCAGATGTGTGACAGCGTTATGGTGATGTATGCGGGAAAGACCGTTGAGTACACCGCCTGCGGGGAATTGCATAACAATCCTCTCCATCCTTACACCTGGGGACTGTTGGATTCCATGCCAAAGCTGAGCAGCAATTCCGGGGAAGAGCTGGCAACGATTCAGGGAACGCCGCCGGATTTACGGCTGACGGGGACCTGCTGCAATTTTTCCAACCGGTGTCCTTATGCAGAGGAGTTGTGCAGAAACCAGGTGCCGGACCTAAAGGAGCTGGAACCGGGGCATTTCGTTGCCTGTCACAGGCAAAGGCAAGGCAGCCGTCTTTTGCGGGGAGGTGTGAAACGGGATGAGTGAGAAAAAGATGATTATACAGGTAAAAAGCCTGTCCAAGGATTTTCAGATAAAGGGAAAGAAGCTGGCCGGTAAAAATGCGGTTTTACATGCGCTGCAGGAAATTGATCTGGAAATCCATGAGGGGGAGGTGCTCGGGGTCATAGGAGAATCCGGATGCGGAAAGTCCACCCTGGGAAGATGCCTGGTGGGTCTACATAAACCAACGGAAGGAGAAATTCTGTTTGAAGGAAAGAACATAGCAGGGGCTAAGTCAAAGGATAAGCTGAAGCTGTGCAAAAATATACAGATGATTTTCCAGGATCCTTATTCCTCTCTGGATCCCAGGCATACGGCGGCTGATTCCGTATCCGAGCCAATGGTGGTTCATAAGACTGTTAAGGGTAAAGCGGCCCTGGAAGAAAGGGTTTTGGAACTGTTTCAGCAGGTGGGACTGGATGTACAGCACATGAACCGGTATCCCCATGAGTTTTCCGGCGGGCAGAGACAGCGGCTGAATGTGGCCCGTGCCATATCCATAAATCCCAGGGTGATCATCTGTGATGAGCCGGTATCAGCCCTTGATGTTTCCATACAGGCCCAGGTGATCAATCTTTTAAAGAAACTTCAGAAGGAATACAACCTTACCTATGTATTCATATCCCATGATTTAAGCGTTGTAAAATATGTCAGCGACAGAATTGTGATCATGTACCTGGGACGGATCGTGGAAATCTGCAAGGGAGGGGATATCTATAAAAATCCTCTGCATCCGTATACTCAGGCGCTTTTGTCGGCCATTCCCCCGGAAAGCCCTGAGGAAGAAAAAGAGAGGATCGTGCTTCAGGGAGAGGTGCCAAGCCCTATTGGGGAGAGGAAGGGCTGCCCCCTGGCAGGACGGTGTCCCCGGTGCATGAACTTATGTAGAAATGAAATGCCAAAGCTAAAACAGCAGGGAGAAGAAGGACACCAGGTAGCCTGCTTTTTATACGAAAAAGAGTAAACCGGAAACGGAGGATTATGGGATGACGAAAAAGGAACTTTTGCAATATGTGGATGAACATAAAGAAGAATTAATAAGGCTGGTATCTGAACTGATTCAGATAAAAAGCGAAAATCCTACCGGAACCCAAAGGGATGTGATCAATTATGTGGAAGCATTTCTGAAGGAAGCCGGGATCAAATATCAAGAGACAGGGTGCAATCCGGATTATCCCTGTATTGTGGCAGAGATCGGAAGTGAGGCAGGCTTTTCCATGATCATGAACGGCCATGTGGATGTGGTGCCTGCCGGAGACTTAAGCCAGTGGGAGTTTGATCCCTTTTCCGGCCAGATCACGGAAACCCAGATTTTGGGCAGAGGGACCTCTGATATGAAAGCAGGGGTGGCCGGTGTCTTATTTGCCCTTTCCCTTTTGGCAAGGAAGCGCGTTCCCTTAAAAGGGAACATCAGGCTTCACATTGTTTCCGATGAAGAAAGCGGAGGCCAGTTCGGAACTCAGTGGCTGTGTGCCAATGGATATGCGGATCACGCCGATGCCTGTCTGGTAGCGGAGCCAACCTCCATGAACACCATTGAGATCGGGCAGAAGGGAGGCCTGCTTCTGACCTTAAAAGCCTTTGGAAAGTCGGCTCATGGAAGCCTGGGGAATTTTAAAGGGGAGAATGCCATTTTAAAACTATCCAGGGTGTTGCCCCATGTTTCCATGCTGACGGAAATAAAGGGACATTTTACGGACAGGCAGCAAAAACCCTTAAAAGACTCCCAGATGCTTGCGGAGAAAGAAAACAACATTCCCGGATTAGGAAGGGTCATTGATCATGTGACCACAAATATAGGCCAGATAAAAGGAGGAACCAGGCACAATATGGTTCCCGATTATTGTGAGGCAACTGTGGATGTGCGGCTGCCAATCGGAGTCCGCAGGGAAGAGATCGAAGAGGTTTTAGGCCGTGTGATAGAGGCCGGCGGAGCAGAGGGAGTGGAGTACGAGCTTCATTATAAGAGTGAGGCCAACTTCACTGACCATGAGGCCCCAATTGTTCTGGCATTTAAGAAAAATGCGGAAGAATTATTGGGAAAAGAGGTCATACCTGCCTACCAGTGGGCGTCAAGCGATGCAAGAGATTACCGGATGCTGGGCATACCCACCATCCAGTTCGGGCCTTCCAATACGGTGGGAATTCATTCCTATAATGAAACGGTCCAGATCCAGGACGTGATCACGGCTGCCAAAACCTATATAGGGGCTATTTGTGATCTTATGGAAATTCAGTGAAACACCTTGCGGGCAGTTGCCAAGGGCGTGTCTGAAAACTGCTTTTGCAAAAATAAATTTTTGGAGGATTCGCAATGTTGATGAAGCAATTGATAGAGGTACATGACTTACTTGACAGCAGCTATGCCAGCGGAAAGACGGTAAAGGAGTATTTAAAAACCATCAGGCCGGATGCTGATGTGGAGGTGTATACCTTGGAGGGACAAAAGGGAAAAACAGATATGATCAAGGTAAGGATTCCCGGAGTGAAAGGAAAGGGAAAGGGCTTTAATGCCCCAACTATCGGCTTGCTGGGAAGGCTGGGAGGCTTAGGAGCCAGACCGGAGAGGATCGGTTTTGTTTCCGACGGGGACGGAGCCCTTATCGCCTTATCCCTGGCAGCAAAGCTTCTGGATATGCAGAATAAAGGGGACTGTCTGGACGGGGATGTTTTCATATCCACCCATATCTGTCCGGATGCACCCACAAGGGAGCACAAGCCGGTTCCGTTTATGGATTCTCCGGTGAATATGGCGCAGGTGAATCAGGAAGAGGTGACAGAGGAGCTGGATGCCATTTTATCCGTTGATACCACAAAGGGAAACAGGATCATCAACAACAGAGGCTTTGCCGTCTCTCCTACCGTAAAGGAAGGATACATACTGCGGGTTTCCGAGAGCATTTTGGATCTGATGCAGACCACAACAGGGAAATTGCCTTATGTATACGCCCTTTCCCAGCAGGATATCACGCCTTATGGAAACGGGCTGTATCATTTGAACAGCATTCTTCAGCCGGCAACCGCCACTAAAGCGCCTGTGATCGGAGTTGCCATAACCACAGAGGCGCCGGTGGCAGGCTGTGCGACCGGTGCCACCCATATCACGGATTGTGAAGAGGCGGCCAGATTCATGCTGGAGGTTGCAAAGGCCTACGGCCGGGGAGAATGCAGCTTCTACGATGAAACGGAATTTGAGCGGATCCAGTATCTGTATGGAAATATGGAACACTTTCAAACCCTTGGCACGGGCAATGAATGCGACGACGATGCCTAGACTTTAAGTGTTTTTAAGCAGCTCCCAGGCGCAGATTCCCAAATACAGGCGGAAAATGTCCTCAATGGAAGTGATATCGCAGCACAGAAGCTTTTTGATGGAGGACAGCCGGGCAGTCAGGGTATTCCTGTGGATGAAAAGCTTCTGGGCGGTTTCCGTGAGATTTAAGGAGTTTTCCAAATACGCCTTAAGGGTCCCAAGAAGCTCCCCTTTATTTTCGGAATCATAGATAACCAGGATGCTGACAGTATCCTGGTATATTTTTTCCCGTTCATAAGAGGTCAGCTGGTTTAAAAGATGAAATGCAAACTGCCTGGTATAAGAATGAATGGAGGCAGTTTGGCGGTCAGAGGTCTGCAGATGCAATGTCTGCAGGCTTTCTTCATATGCCTTTGCAATGGAGGCACAGGAAGTGTGGCACCGGCTGATCCCCAGTCTGAAAAAGGTTTGGTAATCCTTTAAATAATCCGACAGCTGCAGGGCAATCTGATTGGCCAGTGAGAGGGCTTCCACATTGGGCGTTTGTTTCGGATACAGGAGAAAAATAACAATGTGGTTTTCGCTGTGGCATAAAAAGTATTTATGGGCTAAATGGATAAGCCTCTGGTTTACGGCATTGTACAGGCTGCGGAACAGCTTGCTTTCCTTTGACTGGCATTCCAGGGTGATGCATACCTTTTTTAAGTCAATGGGAAAGGAATAGGCGTCGCAGACCAGACGTATTTCCTCAATGGACTTGTTTTTAATATCCGTAAGCATATAGAAAAAAGAATCATAATAATTTTTTTGGGAAAAGGCCCTGTTCTGGATCTGCATGGAGGTGAGCTCCAGCGCAAGAACAGAGAATATCTGCTTAAGGACTTCCAGGGTGGTATCGTCGATCTCTTTTTGGGTGATGTCAATGCATAAGTAATGCTTGTTGTCGGGAAGCAGAAAGGCATGAAACGTGAGGAGTGTGTCATTGCAGTAAAAATTGCGTTTTCTGGCGTGCTCCTTTTGTCTTTCTTCAGGCAGAGAATTGGAAGGCTGGACCTGCAATTTGTCTATCCTGGAAAAATCCCCGTATTCTTTTGGCGGAATGCGGTAATATATGGGAAAATCAGATGTTGTTGTGATCATTGCCATGGAATTGGTATAATTGGATATCCGCTCCAGCATTTTCATAATTCCTTCTTTATTAAAAAAGGATTCATGAAATTTTTCTGCTTCTCTGAGGATGAATTGCTGTTTTAAAATCTTCTGCTCAATGAGATTTTCGTTAATTACGTTTATGATATTGGAATAACCGTGATAAAAAGGCACCGAAACAAGCGCAAGTCCATACTTGGCGGCTTCTTCGATCAGGGAATCGGGAATCCTGTCAAAAAAGCGTTTGACCTTAATGCAGAAAGCGGTACAGTCAATGGCATGGAGATCCGCAATTATTTTTTTCTGGATTTCAAAATCATTATAAAAGATGTAACCCGTTGTAAGAACGATTTCATTCTTTTTGATCCATTTTACACCGTCAGGATTATCCAGTACACTGATACCGGTAATGGTTTTATGAAGAGCTTCATCTTCTCCGATGAATTCCAGATTATCAATGGGGGTTTCATATAAAAACCAGCCAAGGGTCAAGGGAGGATATTTCATTTCATGCTCCTTTTCATTTAAAAACAGAGATTAACCGGGGATTTGACTATTTTTGACAATCATAGCATTGACTGTTTTCCTTGACAAGTTAAACTTGTTTTTTTATGGAAACCCTTATATAATAATGGAAAATAAAATGCGGTATGGAAAGGCGGACCAATAGTTATGATACAGGACTTTACAATTCACACATTCCTTGAAAAATTATCTTCAAAAAGCCCCACCCCGGGCGGCGGCGGAGCGGCAGGACTTGGCGGTGCAATAGGAGCGGCTTTGGGAGAAATGGTGGTGAACTTAACCCTTGGCAAAAAGCGGTATGCCGACGTGGAAGAAGAAATGCAGTCATTTCTTGAAAAGCTGGAAGCTTTAAAAAGCGAATTTTTAAGGCTTGCGGATGAAGATGAAGTGGTATTTGTTCCTTTGGCTGCCGCATACGGCCTTCCAACCGGCACAGAGGAAGAAAAAAGACATAAGGCTGAAGTCCTGGAAAACCATCTCCTGGCTGCCAGCCTGGTCCCTCTCATGGTCATGGAACGGGCCCTGGAAGCCCTTGATATCATGGAGGTTCTGGCTGAAAAGGGAAGCCGCCTGGCTGTCAGTGACGTAGGCGTTGGCGTGCAGTTTATCCGTTCCGCCTTATTGGGAGCAAAGATGAATGTTTCCATTAATACAGGATCCATGAAGCAGCGGGAAAAGGCCGGACAGCTTCAGGCCAGGGCGGATAAGCTGGCAGAGGACGGGACCAGAAAGGCTGACGCCATTTATGCAAAGGTGGAATCTGCATTAAAGGCAGAATAAGGAGGAGAAAAAACGTGATAACCTTAAAAGGTGCAGCTGTGTCTGCAAAAATCAAAGAACAGGTGGAAGGACTTTTGGCCGGCTTAAAAGGAAAAACTCCAAAGCTTGCCATTGTGCGGGTGGGAGAACGGCCAGACGACTTATCCTATGAACGGGGAGCTTTAAAGAAAATGGAAAGCTTTAGCCTGCAGGGGGAAAGTTTTGCCTTTCCCCAGGATATAACTGATGAAGCATTTAAGGAGGAGTTTGCAAAAATCAATGAAAATCCGGATATTGACGGCATCCTTCTTTTGCGCCCTCTGCCAAAGCAGATCAGGGAAAAAGACATTGAGCACATGATTGATCCTGGAAAGGATTTGGACGGCATATCTCCTGAAAATATCGCCAAAGTATTTGCAGGCGATGATACGGGATTTGCCCCATGTACGGCGGAGGCAGTGGTGGAGGTTTTAAAGTCCAGTGATATCCCTCTGACCGGAAAGCGGGTGGCCATTGTGGGAAGAAGCATGGTAGTGGGGCGCCCTCTGTCCATGCTGATGCTTAAGGAAAATGCAACGGTGACCATCTGTCACACCCGCACGGAAAACTTAAAGGAAACCTGTAAAAATGCCCAGATCCTTGTGGCAGCAGCCGGGCGCGCCAGAATGGTGGATGCCTCTTATGTGGGAGCGGATGCCGTGGTGGTTGATGTGGGAATCAATGTGGACGAAAACGGAAAACTTTGCGGGGATGTGGATTTTGATTCCCTGGAAGGGACTGCTTCCATGGCAACTCCGGTACCAGGAGGAGTTGGAACGGTGACAACGGCTGTGCTGGCAAGGCATCTGGTATTGGCTGCACTTATAAAATAAAATAATGAAACAAGCGGCATGGAAGCCTACCGATCCTTCCATACCGCTTGTTTTTGATTTACAAAAGAGTACGTTTTATTTCCTTACCCATTAACAGCCTGCCGCTTCACCTGCCCGATGGCTCCCAGCACGGGAGGGAGATACAGGATCACAACGGTCAGGATCAGTTCCGGAAGGATGTAGGTGGCATTATAGCCCAGAGTATAGACCATGGGGTTCATGCCTTCCGGAGCATAGGAAGCAAAGAATATATATCCGGAAAGGACGTGGCATATGTAACGGCCCGCTACACCCACCACATACCCGGTCACAAGACCGTGTTTTTTATTGCTGAACAGCCCGGAAAGCCCAAGGGCGCCGAAGGCCAGGGGATAGTCAAGAAGAACCTGGAGCGGGGCAAAAATATAGGGCTCTGTAATAAACTGCAGGATTCCGTATGCCACGCCGGTCATAATTCCTGTTTTTACATCGTAAACATAGCCGATCAGGCAGATGAACAGCATGGAAAACAGAGTGATGGAGCCGCCGAAGGGAAGGGACGCAAATTTAATAAAAGAAGTTACCATTGCAAGAGCCATTGCACCTGAGCAGTAAACCAGCTGGCGGGTCTGCATGGCCTTGGATTTTGAGGCGGATTTACCCAGAAGGTGCAGGGCAAAAAGGATGGCCGCCAACAGAATAATTAACAGCCCGTATCCGGCCGGTTGTAGTAAATACTCTTCGTTTTCAGCAGAGTAAGTTAGAAAAAATGACATAAAAAATCCTCCTTTGCGCGCGCAGGAGGGGAGTAATGATGCTTCCTTACGCCGGCATTATCCGGTTCAAGTAGTGAGGGTTCGGTTTATTCCGATCTCAGCCTAAGGCTCCCCTAGCGTGTATACGATATTTGATTTCGCTGTGAGTATAACGCAAATCCATAAGCTTGTCAAGCCGCATCAAAAAGTAAAATCAGAATAAAAATGCAAATAAAGTGCAACCTAGTAAAAAGAAAATGGAAACACGGAGGTTGTTTTTATGACAGGCTTTATTATTGCACTCATATCAGGTGCGCTTATGAGCATTCAGGGAGTTTTAAATACAGGGGTGACAAAACAAACCAGCATGTGGGTATCAACAGGCTGGGTGCAGCTGACGGCATTTTTGACCTGTCTCATCCTGTGGTATTTTTCCGGCAGGGATGGCATCTCCGGACTTTTAGATGTGCAGCCCAAATACATGCTGCTGGGTGGTGTTATCGGCGCATTTATCACCTATACGGTAGTGAAGAGCATGGGAACCTTAGGACCTGCCAAAGCGGCTCTGCTTATCGTAGTATCCCAGATCATCGTAGCCTATGCCGTGGAGCTGTTCGGTTTATTCGGCGTTGAAAAAGTGGGATTTGAATGGAAAAAGCTGATCGGTGCTGTGGTTGCCATCATCGGAATCATGATATTTAATTAATTTGGAAATAGTGCTTGTATTTACCTATTTCTTTAGGTAGAATAGTAACATAGGCTGAAGATGGTATCCTTTTTTGGGAAATTTTGTAAGAGGAGGGATATCATGAAGTATCAGAAAATAAAAATCGCTCTGATTGCCCTGTGTATAATAGCCGCAGGTATCTGCTACGGCTTTGGCAGAAGCCGGGAAGACCAAAAGTCAGGGATCTCCTTATCGGAGGCATCTGCTTTTCAGGCAGGAGAAGCCGGAGACGATAGTCAGCCGGTTTCCGGTGATCAGCCAGTTCCAGGCGGAACCGGAACAGAAGTATCAGAAGCGGCAGAGAGCGTCTTAGAAAGTGCAGGAGGCAGAACGGCCCTGCCTTTCTACATACATATCTGCGGAGAAGTGGTTTCTCCCGGCGTTTATGAGCTTGAGGAAGGAAGCCGGGTCTTTCAGGCAGTGGAGAAAGCGGGCGGATTCACAGACCAGGCAGCAGCAGAATATTTAAATATGGCAGAGAGGGTCGCGGATGGCATGAAAATCGTGGTCCTTAATAAGGAAGAGGCAGAGGCTGCAAAAGCCCGCGGAGAGATTTCTCTGCCGGCAGAGGCTTCATCGAATCTGCAAAAACAGAAAGTGAATTTAAATACCGCCACCAAAGAGGAGCTGATGACCCTTCGGGGAATCGGAGAAGCCAAGGCCAATGATATTCTTAAATATCGGGAGAGCCGGGGCGGATTTCAGAAAATCGAGGATATCATGAAGATATCCGGCATCAAAGATGCGGCTTTTCAAAAAATAAAAGAAGACATAACGGTTTAAATATAGAAGACAGAGGTGTAGTATGGCAAGCGTTTTAGTAGTTGATGATGAAAAACTCATCGTAAAAGGAATGAGATTCAGTCTGGAACAGGATGGCATGGATGTGGATTGTGCCTATGACGGAGAGGAAGCCATTAATCTGGCAAAGCAGAAAGAGTATGACGTGGTTCTTTTGGATGTCATGCTCCCCAAATATGACGGATACGAGGTATGTCAGGCCATCCGGGAATTTTCCGAGATGCCCATCATCATGCTGACGGCCAAGGGAAATGATATGGATAAGATCCTGGGCCTGGAATACGGCGCTGACGATTATATTACAAAGCCCTTTAACATCCTTGAGGTAAAAGCCAGGATCAAGGCCATTATGCGCCGGAATTCAAAGAAGAATAAGCGGGAGGGCCAGGAAGACAGCCAGGTGATAACGGAAGGCGATTTAAAGCTGGACCGGGACAGCAGGAGAGTGTTTATTGCTGAGAAGGAGATCAATTTGACGGCAAAGGAGTTTGATCTTTTGGAGCTTCTTACCTGCAATCCAGGTAAGGTTTACAGCAGGGAACAGCTTCTTACTTACGTATGGGGAAATAAAGCTATGGATACGGGGGATGTCCGCACGGTAGACGTTCATGTAAGACGCCTTCGGGAGAAGATTGAACCCAGTCCCAGCGATCCTAAATATGTGCATACCAAGTGGGGCGTGGGATATTATTTCCGCGTCTAGGAAAAGAAAGAGGAGGATTTCTGACGGGAGACCGGGGAAATCCGCCTTTTCTTTAAATTCCGGGAAAGAAAAAAACATGGTTTAAGCTAATTTGGAAAATGGGGAAATAATGGAATGGATTACAATATCAGAAAAGTGAAAACAGAGGATTTGGACCGTGTGGCAGAAGTAGAGGCTCTCTGCTTTCCGCCGGAAGAGGCGGCAGGTCGGGAAGCCCTTGAGCAGAGGATCAAAGGTTTTCCAGAAAGCTTCCTGGTGGCAGAGCTTTCTTTTGGGCAGATCATCGGTTTTATTAATGGCAGCGTTACAGATGGGGATACTATCTGTGACGAAATGTTTGAAAGAACGGATTTTCATAATCCGGATGGTGCTTATCAAAGCGTGTTTGGACTTGATGTGATAAAAGAGTGGCGGGGCCGGGGAGTTGCCGCTGCCCTTATGAAGCGTTTTATAGAGGAAGCAAAGAAAAGAGGAAGGAAAGGAATGATCCTCACCTGCAAGGACAGGCTGATTCCTTATTACGAAAAATTCGGATACCGGAACATGGGAGTGTCCGGGTCTGTGCACGGAGGAGCCATCTGGTATGATATGCGTCTTGATTTTATGGATAAAGGGAAGTGAGGCACTGTCAGTATGAAGCGAAGCCCACAGGGAGAGCGGTGGAGGCGGCTTGACAATACGGCAAAAATATTTCCGGTCATAGCCAGCGAGAATTTAAGCAATGTATTCCGGATCTCAGCGGTTTTAAAAGAAGAGGTGGATCCGGGCACCCTGCAGCGGGCTTTGGAAGAGATCCTTCCCCAGTTTGAAGGATTTTCGGTGAGGCTCAGAAGGGGATTTTTCTGGTACTATTTTGAAAACAACAAGAGGATGCCTGTCATTGAACGGGAAACGACCTACCCATGCAAATACATTGACCCTCACAGCAACCAGCTGTTTTTGTTCCGGGTCACTTATTTCAGCAGGCGGATCAATCTGGAGGTATTCCATGCGGTCACAGACGGACTGGGAGCCGTGAACTTTTTAAAGGCCCTGGTTTACCGGTATCTGGATCTTAAGCAGGATTCCAGAACAGGCTATCAGGCTCCTCAGAAAATATCGTCCGATGTTTCCATGAACGTGGAGGATAGCTACGTCCGCCATTATAAAAAGACCGTAAAGCGCAAATACAGTTCCAGAAAGGCCTATCATATCACAGGTGAAACCCTTCCCCTTGACGAGGAAAACGTTCTTCACGGTTATGTGGACTTAAAAGCTCTGAAGGCGGTTTCCAAAAGCTACGGGGTCAGCATCACCAGGTTTCTGACGGCAGCACTGATCTGGGCGATTTACCAGGAATATCTGGGGGGAAAGCCCTGTGAGAAATCCATCGGCATCAGCATTCCCATTAATTTAAGGTCCTTTTTCGCCTCAGAAACAACCGCCAATTTTTTTGCCGTGACCCTCATTGATTTTTTGTCCACCAGTGAGGAGCATACCTTTTCAGAGGTGCTGGAAGCGGTAAGCCGCCAGATGGCTTTAAAGATCACTAAGGAAAAGATGGAGGAAATCATTTCCTATAATGTTTCCAATGAAAAGAAATGGTATCTGCGGATCGCCCCTCTTTTTGTAAAATGGTGTGCCTTAAACCTGGTTTTCCGGAAAAACGATAAAGCCTACACCATGACTCTTTCCAATATCGGTCCAATAGAAATAGAGGAGGATTACAGGAAAGAGATCGAGAGGTTTTCCATAATGATCGGCGTTTCCAAAAGGCAGCCATTGAAGTGTGCGGTCTGTGCTTACGGGGAAAAGGTGATCGTGACCTTTACCTCCGTATTTCAGGACACCAGACTTCAGGACCGCTTCTTCGGATTTCTGGGAGGACTGGGGATTCCGGTAAACTTGGAGAGCAACGGCGTCCCGGATAACCGGGATGATTTGGGCATGTATCCTCAGATCCGGTATGACCGGAAACGGCTGAAGAAGCTGGTAACCATTTTTTACGGATTGCTGTTTTTTGTAGGGGCTGTTCTGGGGGTCATTAATTATGCCACTTATTCCGGTTCCTTATGGTCCGTCATTGCCATCGGACTTATGGCTTATACGGCTCTTACGGTTGAATATTCCATTCTGCGCCATGCCAATCTGGCATCAAAGATCCTTTTGCAGACAGTGGCGGCGCAGGTGCTTTTAGTGGCTCTGGACCATTCTACGGGCTATAACGGCTGGTCCGTGAATTACGGGATTCCAAGTACCATTTTGTTTGCTGATTTGTCGATAGTCTTTTTAATTCTGGTGAACCGGATGAACTGGCAGAGCTATTTCATGTACCAGATTGCTGTCACGGTGTTCAGCTTTATTCCTTTGATATTGTGGGGAGCCGGTCTTCTTACAAGGCCGTCTCTGGCCCTGATTACCGTGGTGGTAACAGTAATTATTCTGGTTGTTACCATTGTGCTTGGGGATAGAAGTGTGAAAACAGAACTGAAAAGACGGTTTCATGTTTAAAAAAATGCCGGAAAAGGAGGACGCTGCTGATGAGTCGTAGAAAAGTGAGTGTACGGGGAAATCTGGTGAGGGATATGATGCAGAATGTAATGGAAACTTCGCTGAAACAGCCTATCAGGACCGGAGAACTGAGAAAGAATCCGGTGGAGCCTGCCTGGGTTTGTCCGGCGGGATATGAATATGAGATCATTGAGCTGGGACATTTGAAAATGGAGTATTTACGCCCGGTAGGAGTGGTGACGGGGCGGGTGATCTTACAGCTTCACGGAGGCGGATACATTGGGCCGATGAAGAACATTTACCGGAGGTTTGCGGTCCGGTATTCCAAGTTAAGCTACGGCGGGGACGTTTTGACATTAGATTACCGGGTGGCCCCGGAACATCCTTATCCTGCTGCTTTGGAGGATGCGGTGGCAGCTTATGAGTGGCTTCTTGAGGAAAAAGGATACCAGCCGGAGCATATTGTGGTGGCAGGAGATTCTGCAGGAGGCGGGTTAGGCCTGGCCCTGGGGCTGTATCTTAAAGATCATGGGATCGCCCTTCCCGGTGGATTTATCACCATGTCCGCATGGACGGATTTAACCAACAGCGGGGAAAGTCATGTGTCCAATTACGAGATTGACCCGCTCTTTGGAAATTCTACGGATAATATGCTTTACAATTCGGATTATATCGGCGGTCAGGACCCGGCCATTCCTTACATTTCTCCCATATTCGGGGAATACGAGGGATTTCCCTCTGTTCTCATGCAGGTAGGAAGCTATGAAGTGCTTTTAAGCGATACTCTGACTGTGGCGGAAAAGCTGAAAGAGGCCGGGGTGAGGCGGCGGGTCTCGGTTTATGAAGGGATGTTCCATGTATTTCAGATGGGACTGGACTTGATCCCAGAGAGCCGGGAAGCCTGGGATGAGGTGGAATCGTTTTTGCGGATCATTTTTCATATCAATGTGAAACCAGATGGGAAAGTGGTGCGCAAGGTGAAAACAGAGCACACAAAGCCGGCAAGAGACATGGTGAAGCTTCTGATTGCCATGATGAAGAAAGAACTGGACACATAAAGGAGATACCAATGAAGATCACTCTGGTAACTGTGGGAAAAATAAAGGAGAAGTTTTATACAGACGCCATAGGGGAATACAGCAAAAGGCTGAGCCGCTACTGCAAGCTGGATATTGTACAGCTGGCCGATGAAAAGACGCCGGACTCGGCCAGCGAGGCTGTGGAGAGACTGATTAAGGAAAAGGAAGGGGAAAGGATCCTTTCTTCGATTAAGGACGGGGCCTATGTGATCGCATTAGCCATTGATGGGGAGATGCTGGATTCGATTCAGCTTTCGGAGAAAATAAACGGGCTTGGGATCGGACGAGTGAGCCATATTGTTTTTGTGATCGGCGGGTCTTTGGGGCTTTCTGATGCTGTTTTAAAGAGGGCGGATTACAGGCTTAGCTTTTCTAAGATGACGTTTCCACATCAGCTGATGAGAGTTGTTTTGCTGGAGCAGATCTATCGGAGTTATCGGATTATTAGTGGGGAACCTTACCATAAGTAACCCTCAAACCTTGTTTCATACAACAAAAGATGATATAATCAGTTTATTATTTTACAGGAGAGTATAATATCTATGCATATGCCTACATATCGGGTGATCTCGATTTTAAATGCCCTTTCCAACAGTCAGGAAGGGTATACGTTAAGTGAATTGACTAGAAAAACAGGAATATTGACAGGTACTATCTCACCCATTTTAAAGACATTGCTGGAAGAAGGCTTTCTGGAGATGGCGCCCACTGGGAACCGTTATAAGATTGGTATGCAGGCCTACTATATAGGACTTGCCTTTTCAAAGGGCAGTACCACTCTGGAGCTGGTGAGAAAAGAAATGGAGAAGCTGTCAAAGGAATGCAATGAAACCTGTCAGATGGGGATTTTGCGGGAAGGCGAGGTGTTCTATCTGTTAAAGGTGGAGGGGAATGAGTCCATCCGGGTTGTATCTGAGGTTGGAGGCAGCCTGCCTGCATATGCCACGGGCCTGGGAAAAGCGATTTTGTCAAAGTATGAAGCATCTGAATTAAAGACGCTTTACCCGGACGGACTGAAAGCCCTCACGGCTAATACCGTAACTGATATGGAAGAATTGAACAGACAGATAGAAGCCATAAAGAGCAGCGGGTTTTCCTATGAAGAAGGGGAAAGCGGCGAACATACCGCTTGTATTGGAACGGCGATTTGTCAGAATGGAGAAATTGTTGCCGGTTTAAGCGTCGTATTTCCGATTTTCAGGAAATCAGAAGAAAAAGCGCAGACAATCCGGCAGGCATTAATCAAGTGCAAAAATAACATTGAAAAGATATTAGTGAATAATTCTTTGATTTAAATAAAAAACATTTTGAAATTTCCAGGAAATCTCAAAGTGTTTTTTTTGTGCAATTGATACAAAAATAGAGGCCAATTATTGGCGAAATGACATTTTTATAAACAACTATTGATTTTCCGTCGTTCACGAGTTATCATATATACATAAATTATCATATATACAAAAAGAAAGTGAGGAAATAAAATGTTCAGAAGTGAAAAAACATTAAGAGGAATTGAGAATCAGTACTACCGTGCAACCTATAAATCAATGGGATTTACCAGTGATGATCTGGAACGGCCGATTATCGGTATTGCAAATTCGTGGACTGAGGGGGTACCGGGACATTTTAATCTGCGTCAGGTGGCACAGAAAGTAAGAGACGGTATTAACCGTGCCGGTGGAACCGCAGTAGAATTCGGCACCATTGCATGCTGTGACGGAATGGCCCAGGGACATGACGGAATGCATTTTATTCTTCCCTCCCGCCAGATTATCAGCGACAGTATTGAGACCTTTGCCCAGGCCCAGCTCCTGGATGCGATTGTTTTACTGGGATCATGTGACAAGATTGTTCCGGGAATGCTGATGGCGGCGGCCCGGCTTGACATCCCCTGCATTCTTTTGCCAGGCGGTCCCATGGAAGGCGGAATTGTATTTGACGGCCGTCAGTCAGACCAGACCTCCAGTGCGGAAGCATTAGGGATGTTAAGTGCCAATAAGATCACGGAGGAAGAATATAAGAAGCTGGAAGATTTAAGCTGTCCAAGCTGTGGCTCCTGTTCATATCTTGGAACTGCCAATACTATGTGCTGCCTGTCGGAAGCCCTGGGGATGACGCCGCCTAATGGGGGCATGGCTCCGGCCACATCAGCCGAGCGTTTTAGAATCGCAGAAGAAACAGGAATTAAGATTGTGGAACTGACCAGAAATAAGGTGACAGCAAGAAAAGTTATTACAAATGAGTCAATCAGGAATGCCATCAAAGTCTGTATGGCAATCAGTGGAAGTACCAATGCCGTAATGCATTTAACCGCAATTGCTCACGAAGCAGAACTGGATATCAATGTATTGGAAGAATTTGACGAGCTTAGCCGGAAAACGCCGCAGGTTGCCAAGATTAATCCTTCCAGCCAGTATAATTGCATTGATTTTCACCGGGCCGGAGGAGTACCCCGGGTAATGGAAGCATTAAAAGAACAGATTGATTTAGATGAGATGACAGTCACAGGAAAAACAGTAAGAGAAAATATCGAAAATCACATATATGCATATCCGGCGGACCCAAGGGTAATTAAAACGGCAGAAGATCCCTTTGGTTTCCAGGGCGGTGTCGCTGTGTTAAGAGGAAATCTTGCTCCTGACACCGGTGTGACGAAACCAGGAGCATTTGATAAGAGTCTTTACCATTTTACCGGTGAAGCGATCTGCTTTGACAGTGAAGAGGCAGCGGAAGAGGCGATTCTGGCAGGAAAAGTACGGGATGGGCATGTTGTGGTAATCCGTTATGAAGGACCCAAAGGCGGACCGGGAATGAGGGAAATGTTCAAAGCCATGAAGTATCTCTATGGAAGAGGATTGGCGCTGACTACAGCACTGATTACTGACGGCAGATTTTCAGGAACCAACAACGGGTGTTTTGTCGGTCATATTTCCCCGGAAGCAGCTGAAGGTGGACCCATTGCAATTGTAAAAGACGGAGATAAGATTGAGATCGATGTGGAAAACAGAAGCATTAACCTGCTGGTTAGTGATGATGAGATCGCTGGGAGAATGGAAGGCTGGAAGCGGCCGGAGCCGAAGTTTAAGAGGGGATATTTAGCGCTTTACTCCAAATTTGCAGCTTCCGGTTCAGAGGGCGGAATTTTGAAGATTTAATGAATCATAAGAGAAAGAGGTAAAAACCTATGAGTGTATCAGCATTAGGAGCAATATTGGCTCTGGTAGTTGCCATCGTTTTAATTTTGAAAAAGGTCCCTCCTACATATGCCATGATAGCGGGCGCTGTTGTGGGCGGCTTAATCGGCGGAGCCGGGCTGGCCAATACGGTAACTTATATGATAAACGGAACAAAGGATATTGTGTCGGCAATTATTCGAATTGTGGCTGCCGGTGTGCTGGCAGGAGCTTTGATTAAATCAGGGGCAGCAGCCCGGATTGCCAATTCCATTGTGGAAAAACTGGGTGATAAAAATTCCATGCTGGCAATGACTCTGGCCACCTGGCTGCTTACGGCAATCGGTGTTTTCGGTGATGTTGCGATCATAACCGTATCACCGATTGCCATTCAGATAGCCCAGAAAACAGGATATAAGAAACTTGGCATATTGCTGGCCATGATCGGCGGCGTTAAGGCCGGCAATGTAATGAGTCCAAATCCCAACGGAATTGCCGCAGCAGAGACCTTTCATGTCCCGCTTACTTCCATGATGGCGGCAGGAATTCCCGCCGCATTGACAGCTATTGTGATTACAACACTCCTTGCCAAAAGCCTGGCTTATAAAGGGACAGATGTTGCGGCTGACAGCGACGGGGCGGATACCGCTCTGCTGCCCTCCCTTGGCAGTGCATTGGCTGGGCCGCTTGTGACCATTATGCTGCTGCTGTTAAGGCCGGTTGCAGGTATTACCATTGATCCATTGATTGCCCTTCCGGTGGGCGGCCTGGTAGGTATGGCCGTAATGGGAAAGTTAAAAGATTTTGTATCATACCTGGAATTCGGACTGGGAAAAATGAGCGGCGTGGCAATGCTGCTCATAGGAACCGGAACACTGGCCGGAATCATTGCCAATTCCACCCTAAAAGAGGTGATTGTCCAATTGCTGCAAAAAGCCGGTTTGCCGGGATTTCTGCTTGCGCCAATATCTGGAACCCTTATGGGAGCGGCTTCCGCTTCTTCCACAGCAGGCACGACCTTAGCCAGCCAGATTTTTGGTGATACCATTCTTTCTTACGGTGTTGCAGCACTGGCAGCCGGTGCCATGATCCACGCCGGAAGCTTTGTGTTTGACGGACTTCCCCACGGTTCATTTTTCCATGTCAGTGCCGGTTGTGTGAATATGAAAATCAATGAGAGACTGAAATTGATTGCTTATGAATCATTCATTGGCTTTTGCATGGTAACGGTATCAACCATTGTATATGGTGTAATTAAAATAGCAGGATAGGAGACAGCATGAAAGCAAAAATAGTAACCCCAACCCTCACCATTTTTAATCAGGAAGGTGCAATTGATTATGAAGGCAATGGAACGTTGATCCGTCATCTGGTAGACAATGGCGTTGATGGCGTGGTACCCCTTGGCAGTACCGGTGAATTTACCATCCTTCCTTTTGAAGAAAAGAAAAAGTTTCTGGAGTTTTATCTGAAGGAAATAAGCGGAGCAGTAAAGGTGCTGCCCGGAACAGGCTGTATCAATCACGAGGAAACGGTAAAGCTGTCCAACTTTGCTTTGCAAAATGGCGCGGATGGAGTTCTCGTTATCGGCCAGTATTATTACGGAATATCCCAGGAGGAGATTTTCCATTATTATGACTTTCTGGCTTCCCGGATTGAAGGAAATGTGTACCTGTATAATTTTCCTGCCAGAACAAATTCAACATTTGAGCCGGAAACCGTTTTGCGCTTGCTGCGCAAACATAAAAATATCGTAGGAATGAAAGAATCGGTTTCTTCTTTTACTCATACAAGAGATGTCCTGGACCTGATTCAGGATGAATTTCCGGATTTTCAAATGTATTCCGGTTTTGATGACCAGTTTCTTGATAATATTGATTACGGCGGACAAGGTTCCATCGGAGCTATTTCCAATCTGCTGCCCGGATTATGGGCAGGCTGGGTAAAAGCAAGAAATATGGAAAACTGGGAGGAGGTTATTACATATAAGAAAAAAATCCATAAGCTGATGCGTCTTTATCAGCTGGAAACCAATTGTTCCGGTCTGTTCAAAGCGGTGCTAAAGGCAAAAGGGCTGGATATTTGCTCTCAGTCCATGTTCCCGTTTGACCAGGTAAGGAAGGAATCTGTCACTGAGGCTTTGGCATTAATAGAATCCGTAGAATAAAGAAAAGGAGAATACTTATGATTTATTATATTCCGCCAGTAAACTTAATGGGGAGAGGGTGCTTAAAGGAACTGAAGGAACCGATCCGGAAATTGGGCTGTAAAAAGGCATTGGTTGTCAGTGATGGTTTTTTGAAGAAAAACGGTACAGTTGAAAAGGTCACGGCCATTCTTGATGCTGTGAATATAGGATATGCGGTTTACACGGAAGCAAAACCCAATCCTACCATTGATAACGTAAATAAAGGTCTGGAGCTTTTACAGAAAGAAAATTGCGATTTTATTGTTTCTGTGGGAGGCGGTTCCCCCCAGGATTGTGGAAAGGCAATTGCTGTTTTGGCAGCAAACGGCGGACAGATTACTGATTATGAAGGTATCAACAAGTCTGCCAGAAAGTCTCTGCCTATTGTTGCAATAACAACAACCGCCGGCACATCGGCAGAAGTGACGATTAATTATGTGATTACAGATGAGAAACGCCATGTGAAAATGATAATGGTGGATTCCAACACCCTGGCTGAGATTACTGTAAATGATCCGGAACTGATGCTGGAAAAACCGGCAGCCTTAACGGCAGCGACCGGCATGGATGCTTTGACACATGCAGTGGAAGCTGTAGTTGCCAAGGGAGCCATGGATGTTACTGATGCAACGGCGCTGTACGCAATCAAACAAATCTTTGAGTATCTGCCGGGTGCCGTAAAGGATGGAAACGATATTGAGGCAAGAGAGCAGATGGGATATGCGTGCTTTTTAAATGGAATTGCTTTCAGTAATGCCGGGCTTGGTAATGTTCATGCGATGGCCCACCAATTGGGCGGCCTTTATGATCTGCCCCACGGTGTATGTAATGCGATGCTCCTGCCTGTTGTGGAGGAAGAGAATGCAAAGCATGTGCCGGAACGTTTTCGGTTAATTGCCGAAGCTGCCGGCTGTGATACAAAAGGGAAATCAGATCAGCAATGTGTTGATGATGTCATCAGGAAAATGAAGGAGTTATCAAAAGAAGTTAATATTCCGGAGTCTTTAAAAGAGCTTGGAGTGGATGAGCCGGATTTTGACTTGCTGGCGGAAAATGCCATGAAAGATGCGTGTGCAGGAGCCAATCCGGTTTTCTTTGATAAAGAAAAGCTTGTGGAATTATTTAAAAAAATTCAGTAGAAGGGAAGCGCCGGTCTCCGGCGCTTCTATGTTTTATCCCTGTATACACTATATAGAACCTCACTTAAGTGACAAAGCCTGTTTTTCAAAAGAAGTTTCATGGCATTTTGGTGCAGAAATCATAAATAAGGTTGTCAAACCGTGCCCTTTTTTATATAATTGGCAGTAGAACTATGTTAATTTTTGGACAAAACATACAGGGGGTTTCACATGAATTTGCCACAGCTATACTATTTCCTGAAACTGGCAGAGCTTCAGCATTATACCAAGGCCGCAAAGGAACTGTATATATCCCAGCCCTCCTTAAGTGATTCCATTGCATCTTTGGAACAGGAATTGGGGATTTCCTTGTTTCAGAAGAAAGGACGCAATGTGAAGCTTACAAAATACGGACAGGAATTTTACGTTCATGTGTCCCAGGCGTTGAACGAATTGGAGCGGGGGATTGCTTCTATGAAGCGGCACTCCGGGCAGATCGGCGGTGTCATTGATGTGGGCTGCATTCCAACGCTTGTAGGAGACTTTCTGCCAACTGCGATCCAGAATTATATGAAAAAAGGTGCCCAGACAAAATTCAATATATTCCATGGAATGTCCATTGAAGTGGCCCATGGGGTGGCGGCAGGTAAATTTGATCTGGGATTCTGCTCCATGGTGGATGATGAGCCTGATCTGGTGTTTGTGCCGATTATGGCACAGGAGCTGGTTTTGATCGTCAAT